>NZ_JAEUFG010000001.1:0-300000 GCF_018588585.1 Bacillus sp. SM2101 | reverse complement strand
TTTGTCGTTATATCGAACGCATAGCAGATCATGCTACGAATATTGCGGAAAATATCTTTTATATTGTTAAAGGAAAACGTTACGAGTTAAATGATTAAAGCAAGAATAAGAAAAGATTTGATGAACTTTTCGAAAAACGACTGAAAAAATAAACCAACCTGATATATGATTCAGGTTGGTTTATTAACGTTAAGTTCATATTATTCAGGAATCGTCTTTTCTGTTAGTAAACTTACAATATTTTCAATTGTCATATTACTGCTAACCTCAAACTTTCCAACCTGAATTTGGCGGGTAAGCTTTTGATCCATAAAGTATTGTTGTAGTTCCTTACCGTTTGATATAATTTTAGCTTCCTCTAGTATTGAAGAAATTTCTGAGCTTGTCATACCAGTGTTAACTTGTAAATGATATATACGGATAGGTTCTGATTGAGGTTCATGTTGATTTGTTGAATTATTATCTTCACTAATAACATTTTCGCTAGATTCATATTCTTGTATGATCAAGCTTTGTTCTTTTACTTGATCCTTTAATAACTTTATTTCAGCTTTAAGCTCTTCAGATTCTGGGACAACATGATCAGCTGTTCTTGTCGTTTCAAGGATGGTTTGTTCTGAGCCTGATGTTATAAAGTAAATGGAGCCTAACACAGTAGTAGCTGTAATTAAACCAGATGAAAATGCTCGTAAACTATGTTTATTCAACATGATTTCCTCTCATTCTACTAAGGTGATTAACAATGATTCCAACCTCTTCTATTGTTAATGAAGTCTCTTTAGCTATTTCGTCAACAGTTTGTCCAAGGTTCAATAATGATTGAATTTGTTCATGTTTAGCGTCATGCGTTGCTTTTGTTCGTAGCGTATTGTTTTCTTGTTGTTGAAAAGTGTTATTGGGTAACACACTTTCGTTGACAAGAAGCTCTTCTTCCAAGATCTTTAGTTTCTTTTTCACTTGATAATTGTCTTGCATAACTGATAAGGATAATTGTTCTATTTGTTTTTCTAAGTCACCTACTTTATCTTTACTAACAAATGAAACAATAAGTAAAATAATTGCAATAGAGAATAAAATAACAATTGCATAATCCATCAAATCACCCCAAAATATTCTATTTCTATATACTGTTATATCATAATTTTGTAATAGTTAGATGTAAAATGTAAAAAAAGATAAGACTCTTTTTGATAAGTTTGTTGATATTCGTATTCATGATAGTAAGATGAGTTTTTATCTGGACACCTGATTTTCACAAGTAGAAAAGATGCTAAGAAGCTTAAATACATATGTGTTTATATGATAGTATGAAAAGCATTAACCTTTTCAAAAGCAGTCAAAAAAAAGAATTATACATCATAAAGTAATATGAAACATTTTGCAGGTAGAAGAAAGTTAACAGGAGGCTTACTATATTTCCTGATGAGGTGAATCAAATTAAGTAGGTAAGAATAAAAAAAGCAGTAGGAATGTATTCCTACTACTTACTTAGTTTCACGATGAAGAGTTGATTTTTTATCTCTTGAGCAATATTTTTTAAGCTCAAGGCGATCTGGGTTGTTTCGTTTATTTTTTTTAGAAATATAGTTACGCTCTCCACATTCTGTGCAAGCTAATGTAATATTTACACGCATGTTCATATCCCTCCAAACATTAAGCTTTAAATCAGACTATACAATAATACCATTATTCTATATGAAATTCTAGTGTCTTTTTATGATTTTCCTAATAACACTTTTATCTACTTTATGGAAATTACGAATGATGTATAGCGCTTAAATTAATTTCATAATCGCAAACTAATACTTTTTTTGCACTTTTCGTAAGCTTTGTTGCTATGTTATAAAATTAGAAGCGCAAGAAGAATTTTATATGTTTGTCATCGCCTTAGAATAGGCCACGCATTCTTAGTCTAGTAGTGGACGTGTTTATTTCTATCTGAAAACAACCTTTTGCAAAATCATTTAGAAGTATTTGATTTTTTGCTACACTTAAAGAATAGGCCCCATCCGTTTTATTCTTTATCAATACAGCAATTGCAATGTAATTACATTCATTTGTCGTTTATGATGGAAATGCAAGTACTAAGAAATTTATACTGAAGGTGATTATAATGGAAGAAAAGCATCATCTGCGTAATATAGTGAAAAAGTCTTTACATAAAATAGATGACTACACCTACCATGATTGGTCTCATTTAATCGCTCAACGCCTGTTTTCACATCGTCTGTGGAAAAATACAAATACAATTGGAATTACTATATCTAAAAGGCCGGAAGTTGATACAATTCCAATTATAGAAAAAGCATGGAAGCATAATAAAAAAGTAGTAGTACCAAAATGTCATCCGACAAAGAAGAAGATGACATTTAGGGAAATTAGCTCTTTTGATCAACTGGAAATGGTTTATTATGGCTTACAGGAACCTATAGAGGAACAAACAAAAGAGACAGCATCTCATGATATAGATTTATTAATTGTACCAGGGTTGTGTTTTACAAAAACTGGAGATCGTTTGGGATTTGGTGGGGGATATTATGATCGATATTTAGTCAATTATATAGGTAATACAGTTTCGTTAGCCTTCGCTATTCAAATAGTGCAGGCTTTACCAACTGAATCATTTGACAAGCGTGTACAAAGAATTCTAACGAATGAAGAGGAAATTATTTGTAATGAATGATAATTATTTATTTTATTTTGCAATCATATTTGTAGCGGCTCTTAGCGGTAAAAGACTTAAATCGCTATCTTTATCTGGTGCAATTGCAACAATCATCATTGGGGTAATTGTTATTTTGGGGTTTGGGTGGAAAGGACTATTTATACTAGGTAGTTTTTTTGTAAGTTCAAGTCTGTGGAGTAAGTTCAAGCTGGAAAAAAAAGCATTCGTAGTAGAAAAAGTGGCAAAAGGTGATGAGCGTGATTGGGTACAGGTTTTGGCGAATGGGGGTGTGCCCGCCTTTGCTAGTTTGTTATATTATTTTGACCCAGTAAATATTTGGCTATACCTTTTCCTAATATCTATTGCAGCGGCAAACGCAGATACGTGGGCTTCAGAGTTAGGTACTTTGAGTAAGAAGAAGCCTTTCTTAATTACCACGATGAGGAGAGTGGACCCAGGAACGTCTGGAGCGATGACAATATTAGGTACTGTTAGTTCGTTAGGTGGTGCTTATTTTATTGCAATACTTGCATCCTTGATTTGGAATGAATTGACGATATTATTGATACTATTCATTGGTTTATTTGGATTTATTGGGAGCTTAATTGATACACTACTCGGGGCAACTGTCCAAGTTGTATATCAATGCCCAAAGTGCTCGTTAGTTACTGAAAAAACAGAACATTGTGGTATAACTTGCGATCATTTGAAAGGCTTCCACTTTTTAAATAATGACATGATTAATTTATTAGCTATCACAATTTCGGCTTTATTGGGTGGGCTCATTTTACTCTAGGTTATAATGAATATTTTCATTCTCTGATCAGTGAATAAAATTGTAACAATATCGCAATATATATAACGCTTACATAGTATTTCAAACGTTAGAAATTAGTGTATATTTATTAATGTAGGAACAAAGAAAACAACATAATCAATATCATTATAGTTTAAAATCTGCGGATATATTTATATTTCGTTCGTGTAGGAAACAACTTTGTTTTGAGAAATTTTGTTGATTGAGAACTGTTGAAGTTATTTGCAGAATGCTTTCAAAGAAATTTTTTGATATATAAGAAAGGTGGTATATATTTATGGCTAATAATGTTAATCGTGTTGTACTAGTAGGAACTGGGGCAGTAGGTTCTAGCTATGCGTTTGCTCTTCTTAATCAGGGGGTAACGGAAGAATTAGTGTTAATTGATTTAAATAAAGAAAAATCAGAAGGGGATGCAATGGATTTAAACCATGGGGTTGCTTTTGCGCCATCTCCTACGAAAATATGGTTTGGTGACTATAGTGATTGTCAAAAGGCTGACATCGTTGTTTTATGTGCTGGTGCAAATCAAAGACCAGGTGAAACTCGATTGGATCTTGTAGGAAAGAACGTTAAAATTTATAAAACAATTATTGATCAAGTAATGGCTAGTGGTTTTGATGGAATTTTCATCGTCGCTGCAAACCCAGTTGATATATTAACGTATGCAACATGGAAACTTTCTGGTTTACCAAAAGAACGTATTATTGGTTCAGGGACTATTTTAGATACAGCACGTTTTAGATATTTAATTGGTGATTATTTTAATGTAGATGCAAGAAATGTTCATGGTTATATAATCGGTGAGCATGGAGATACAGAGTTACCAGTGTGGAGCCATGCAGATATCGGTGGAAGATCGATTGTAGATATAGTAAATGATGAAAATGAATTTAGTAAGGAAGATTTGGATGAAATATTCGTTAATGTCCGGGATGCCGCATACCAAATTATTGAACGCAAAGGTGCGACCTATTATGGTATAGCAATGGGCTTAGTTCGACTTACTAAAGCGATATTACAAAATGAAAATTCTGTTTTAACTGTATCTACTTACTTAAATGGGGAATACGGTGAGCAGGATGTTTATATTGGAGTTCCGGCAATCGTTAATCGACAAGGGATACGTGAAATCGTAGAATTAAAACTTGATAAAACTGAACAAGAACAGTTTTCACATTCAGTCAAAGTCTTGAAGGACACTATGGGACCAGTGCTAGGAAATTAAATATGTACAATAAAAAGGGGGAGACCCCTTTTTTTATTTTCAGTTTTGTGAAGATTAGCTATTATTGAGCAGATAGTCGGTCCTAGATAATTGTTGTAATAAGACTCTTTCCGTAAACCTTGTTGCTCATGTTCCTGCCCTAGAGGATTAAGATGTCCACTTTAAACAACAGTCATCGTTTTATAGTAGAAAGGCTGCCAAGAAATTTAGTATTTTAAAGTGTGTAAACCTTATTAGTAAGGAAGAAATAAGGTATGTGAAAACTGCCCTTTATAAAGGCTTGTTCTGTAATTAAATGTGCATGATTAAATTAAGCATATAATCTTTTGGATATCCTATGGATAAAATGACTTAAAAAGATAAAAGGTATATCTAAGGAGGTTGCACATATGGAACTAAGGTTTTTTCGATTTATTATACTCATCGTACTTGGGTTTTGTATGTATCGCTACCGTTATAGGGTAGCAGATGCTTTGTTACAGATTCCTTTTGTTAGCAAAATGTTTGTCAGATTAACAATGAAGATTCCTTTTATAAGAGAACAATTTATTAACACAGCCTTTCGAGTCTAGTCAGACTCGAAAGGCTTATATTTGTTAATATATGTACTACTAGATATAATGGTAAAAAGACAGAGCTTTCTATTTGATGTAGCTAATAACTAAAAGGGGTTTTTGGGGTATTAAGACCTTTAGAAAAGTAAGCTACCATTAATTCAACAACAGCCTTTACTTAATTAGAACAGCTAGATGAATATTTAATATTATTCGTCTTAGTAAGAAAGGTTCTTTTCGTAAACCTTGTTGCTATCGTTCTTAAAATACGTTCAACACAACAGCAAATCTAGTTGTACACGTGTTTATTTTTTTATATGTAAAACAACAAACTATACGAAAACACGTTTTAAAAAATAACACCCGCCCTGTGTATTTGGAATTTCTTATTGTATACGAAAAGCGACACTCAAAGAGGGAACATCCTAAGACAAAAAAAGAGGGTACATATGTATTGGAATTTAATTGGATTTGATTTGGATAATACAATTGTTCATTATGAAAGAACGTTTCAAAGAGCAATGATACATTGTTATGAAGTATATATGTACACAAACCATCTTCACAACAAAATTGAAGCAGATATATGGTTTCCTGTTTTCAAAAAATATTGTGACATGTATTGGCCTCTATACGAAAATAATTGCATGTCTAGAAATGAATACAGGCGTAAGCGCTTCGTTCATTCAGCTAATGAGCTTGGACTACTTGTAACAAAAAACATGGCAGACGAATTTCAAGAAGAATTTGACCGGGTAGTTAGTAAATATACAGTACCAATAGATGGGATTACGAGAATTTTATCAAATTTAGTGCAAAAGCAACTTCGACTCGTTGTCATCACAAACGGTAAAATGGATATACAATATAGAAAGATTATACAAATGGGTTTGCAAACAATATTTCCAAAGGAATTTGTGATTGTTTCAGAAGATGTAGGTGTTGAAAAACCACAACAGCAAATTTTTGATCACGCGAAAAACGTTGTGAATATGGAAGTGAAAAAAGCACTATACATAGGTGATTCATGGGAACTGGACGTGTTAGGTGCTAAACAAGCAGGATGGGATGCAATTTATTTTAATACAAGAAATCAACAGCCTTCTACAGCTGATTGCATATACGGAACTTGTAGCCAAATTGATGAACTTTCCGAATTGCTTCATATATAGAAACTACTATAGAAGGACTTTTAAGTAAACTTTGTTTGCTATCATTCCTTGGATGTCGTTTTAGAGAAGATAAGATAGCACCATAACAAGTTGTATACGAGTTTTGTTGTTAGTGTGGGATTAACAATAATCTATGCGAAAACAGCCTATTAGAAAGATTACTTTAGTGACTAATATTCAAACAATTCAGAGGGGAGATTACCAATTGAATTCTAAGCAAGACGTTTTGTACTGGGGGATCATCAATCAATTAGTAGTTCAAGAAAATTATAGGATCCTAACTGTCTCAAATGACCACCAAGAAATTTGGCTGGAGCCGACGACAAGAAAGAAAAAGAGAGTAATCAGAATATTGAGACATGACCTTGATTGGAGTAATTGGCTCGAGCGTGACATGCAAGTAGTTCTACAAAAAGTCGATAGCTTACGTAGAAAAACGATTAGAAGAGGTTTAGAAGTTGTAAATTTGTACATATCAACTTTCCCCCCTGTTGATGACTGGGAATTTCGAACTAAAGAGCCCCTAGTTGCTGGCAAGAATAGTGAAACGAAAGTACATTCATTTGTTATTCATTCAGAGAATATTCAACAGGGATTAAGTGATATATCACATTTACTGCAATTTCATCCACGTGTTGACACGGATAAGATTTTAACAGAGCCATTATTGTTAGAAAATCTAAAAAAAGAAGTATTTACAGTTGCACAACAAAAGGTCAAAACAGAGCAACAATTGTTTCAGTATGGGAAACCAAGATGGACATATATTTTTATTATGATTCAATTAGGAATGTTTTTTTTATTGGAATTTAGTGGTGGGAGTCAAAGTTCTCAAGTATTAATGAAGTTTGGGGCAAAATACAATCCATCAATTCTGGCAGGTGAGTGGTGGAGATTTTTTACTCCAATATTCTTACATATTGGCTTCTTACATTTGCTTATGAATACCGTAGCATTATTTTATTTAGGATCCGCAGTTGAAAAAATATTTGGTAGCACAAGATTTTTTATCATTTATATGTTTGCTGGTTTTTCAGGAACTTTGCTAAGCTTTGCCTTAAGTTCCTCACTATCAGCAGGAGCATCCGGGGCGATCTTTGGATGCTTTGGTGCTTTGTTATTTTTTGGAGTTATACACCCTAACTTATTTTTTAGAACAATGGGTATGAATATACTTATAGTGATCGGCATCAATTTATTATTTGGGTTTAGCATACCATCAATTGATAATGCAGGACATATAGGAGGGCTTATAGGTGGTTTCTTGGCGGCAAGTATTGTCCATTTACCTAAACATAAGCACATAGTGAAGCAGACGATATTCTTATTAACTACTGTGATTTTCGTCTCTGTGTTTGCCTATTTAGGTTTTTCTTACCCTAAATTTGATCCTGCTGTATCCCTGTCAGTTGCCCAAGAGTATATAGACAAGGAGGATTACGAAGCGGCTTATGATTTATTGCGAAATACATCACAAGACCATCAATATGAGGCAGACCAACTATTTTTATTATCTTATATAGAAATAAAACAAGGTAACTTTGATTTAGCTAAACAAAACCTACTAACAGTAATTGATATAGAACCGTTATATGATGAGGCTTATTTTAATTTAGCATTGATTTATACACATGAAGGTAACTATGAACAAGCTTTAGAGTTGTCGGAAGATGCATTAGATATAAAACCAAATAATAAAGATTATAAAGAACTATATACACAACTTATGAATTCGAAGGAATCTGTTGAATAAGTTTTACAGCTTCACCATCTCTTGTTTCAATTAAAATAATCAGATGAGTATAATCTTTACTAAGTAGAATAAGAGGTATGGTACTACCAACTGGCTCTATAATAGTACCATCCTTTTTTTTAATGCCCAGGAAATAATTTTTGTATAACCCCTCCCATAAATTACCCAGGATTTGTTGTGACTTTTCAGCATTATTATTAATGAATGGTTTGTCATTAAATAGTACAATGTCTGAAAGAGGAATTTGTATATAATTTTTCAATGGTAATTGAAAATGATCTACTAAACGCTTCCAACTATACTGTAATTGCTGTTTTACAGCATGATCTAAAACATACTTCCACTCCTTTTGTTCCTTATTTTCCGCTATTCGAAATGATTGCAGGGGGGCAAATAAAGAATTAATTACGTACAGCTCGTCAAAACTCATTTGTTGGCTACTTTTAATGTTCAAATCATCATTATGTAATTCAGCATGATGGTAGGAGATTGTCACAAAGTATCTGCTTTCATCCGCTTGGATTTTTTTGTATTGGGCAATTTTCTCACTGTAATCCTCCCACTCTGAGAGAGTATCTAATAATCTCCCATTCGCATACAGCAAAGAAATATCTTGTCTTAAATACGCTTCTCTATCTAAAACTGAGGTGACATCCCATTCAATGATATATTTATTATTCTTTGGTTTATCCAATAGCGTAAGTGTGCTGTCTGTATGAGTAAACGTTACATCAGGATCTATAGGGAAGTAAATGATGCTTTCTTGTGTAGTGTCATGTTGTACAAAAACGAACAGTATTGCTGTGAAAATTGAAAAAAGAGCTAAAATGATAAAAAACGATCGTCTCTTCATACTAACCCTCCGTAGCATAGGAAAGATGTTAACTAGCTAGCTAACTCATATTTTAGGACTTACTCTATGCGAAAACATCGTTGCAATTGTTACCAACTTAGAACATTCAGAAATAGATTTTATTAGATGGTCATCGATGAAAGATGCATGGATACTACAAACGATAACTGGATTTATGTTTGGTACTTAGTAAGAAAAACAACAAATAATACGAAAATTGCTACTTTCTTAGTACATCTTTATACACTATAAAACTACCTATTTGATAAATAGTTGTAGATAACCATTAACAGGTATTTTATAAATATGTATGAATCAACTTGTACAAATATCCACTAATAGATCATTCAAAGGTATTTTTTTTTGAAATAGAGTCAATGATGGTGGAAGAAGTTTGTTTGGTGGTGATGAGATGGATATGAGAACTAAAGTAACACCTGTTTCAGAAAACATAGCTGAAAATATACAATTTTTACGCAAGGAATTGGGTGTTGAGAAGAGCTTTGATGTTATTCATTTAGACGTTGAATATGCTAAAAGAGATATGGCCTTATTTTTAATTGATGGATTTGCTAAAGATGATATACTCCATTATTTGATGAAAATCTTATCCGAGTTAACAGAAGAACAACTTGAAAAAGATGTATTGCAAAAGCTTCTAAAAACTTATATTCCTTATGTGGAGGTTGAAAAGACAGATAATTTAGAGACTGTAGTAGATGCTGTGTTGGCAGGGCCTACAGCATTAGTCGTTGATGGTATTGAACATGTCATTATCATTGATGCGAGAACATATCCTGTCAGGGGTCCAGAGGAACCAGATATTGAACGTGTTGTTCGAGGTGCAAGGGATGGTTACGTTGAAACAATAGTCTTTAATACTGCATTAACAAGGAGACGAATACGTGACCGAACATTACGTATGGAGTATATGCAAGTTGGTAGACGGTCAAAAACAGATATATGTATTTGTTATTTAGAGGATATCGCGGACACAGGACTAGTAGAAGATATAAAGCAGTCATTAAATAAAATAGATACAGATGGTATACCTATGGCAGAAAAAACAATTGAGGAATTTATTTCAGGTAGACATTGGAACCCTTATCCGTTAGTTAGATACACGGAAAGACCTGACACCGCAGCAGCTCATATTTATGAAGGACATGTCATTATTATTGTCGATGGTTCTCCTAGCGTAATAATTACGCCTACAACATTTTGGCATCACTTACAGCATGCAGAGGAATATCGAAATAAACCAATTGTAGGAGCGTATTTGCGTCTTGTGCGTTTTGTAGCAATTTGGGCATCGCTCTTTCTTTTACCATTGTGGTATTTATTTGCAAGCCATCCTGAATTATTACCAGAAGGACTGGAATATTTAGCTCCAAAGGATGTAGGAGAAATTCCGTTATTATTACAGATTGTGCTAATAGAAATAGGTATGGATATGTTAAGGATGGCATCTATACATACTCCATCTTCATTAGCAACTGCGCTAGGCTTAGTTGCAGCTATTTTAATTGGTCAGGTTGCAATCGAAGTGGGTATATTTATTAATGAAGTTGTTCTTTATTTTGCTGTTGTAGCTGTTGGAACTTTCGCCACACCTAGCTATGAAATGAGTATGGCAAATAGGTTAATAAGAATTGCAATCTTATTATTTACTGCCACTTTTGGTCTAGCAGGCTTTGTTATTAGTATTACGATATGGCTAGTGATGCTAGCACGTATGAAATCATTCCACACACCTTATTTGTGGCCATTTTTACCTTTCTCTTATCGAGCTTTCAGAGATGTATTAGTTCGTGCGCCGATACCATTGAAAAACAGGAGACCTACAATTTTACATCCAAAAGATCCAGATCGCTAGTAAAATGGTTAAATAATGTGGGTATGGAGCAAATCATGGGGAATTATTCCACATATTTGAAAATCCCACTCGAACTAAAGAATTAATTTGTCGTGAGTGTCATCTTTGGCACTCATTTTTTGTTATTTGTTATTCAGCTTGACGAACTAAGCTATTTCTTTATAAAGTAAGTGATGTACAAGTGATTTGAAATAGTCTGACGTTAGGAGATAATTATTATGAGGACATTGTATGACGTTCAACAATTATTAAAAAAATATGGTACAATAATATACATTGGTGATAGAATTGCCGATCTTGAATTAATGGAATCTGAATTAAAAGAGCTATATCAATCACAGCTTGTAGATGTAAAGGACTACCAGATGGCACTACTGTTACTTCGTCAAGAAGTTCAACGTTTGAAAGACGGGGCATAAAACGTATAAAGCAATTATTTTTTATACATTTAAAGAAAGTTCTTGTAGTATCGATTGATAAACTTATTTAATAAAAGGAATGAAAGATAGAATGGATAATAAATGGTATGTTGGCGTAGATATTGGAGGAACAACAGTAAAGTTAGCCTTTGTTGATAATGAAGGGAATATTATTGAAAAATGGGAAATTGCTACAGATATTTCTGACAATGGAGAACATATAGTAAACCATATAGCGCAGGCTATAGATAATAAACTAGCACAGCTACAAAAATCTCGAAAAGATTTAATTGGAATTGGTGTAGGTGCTCCTGGTCCAGTAAATACAGCAACAGGTGTTGTATACGTAGCTGGAAATTTAGGCTGGGAAAATTATTCTCTAAAAAGTCACTTGGAAGCGATAACAGACCTTCCCGTTATTGTCGATAATGATGCAAATAATGCTGCTGCTGGTGAAATGTGGAAGGGAGCAGGAGGAGGAGCTGAAGACTTAATTTGTGTTACGTTAGGAACTGGAGTTGGAGGAGGTATTATTGCTAATGGTGAACTCGTCCACGGTATAAATGGTGCAGGTGGAGAAATTGGTCATATTACTTCTGTACTAGAAAATGGTGCTTTATGTAGCTGTGGAAAAAAAGGGTGTATTGAAACAATTGCTTCTGCAACTGGAATCGTTCGCGTAGCTAAGGAAAAACTTCAACAAACAACCGTTCCTAGTAAATTAAGAGAGTTTTCAGAACAGCAAGGACAAATTTCAGCAAAACTAGTTTTTGATACGGCAAAAGAAGGAGATCAATTGGCACTTGAAGTAATTGATTATATGGCCTTTCATCTAGGATTTGTTTTAGCTAGTTTAGCAAATGGTTTAAACCCTAAAAAAATAATTATTGGCGGCGGTGTATCACACGCAGGCGCAATTTTAGTGGATAAAGTAACTGAACAATTCAATCAATTTCTTTTTCCAAGGGTAGCACAAGGTGTATCTATTTCTTTAGCTACTTTAGGAAATGATGCCGGGGTAATTGGAGCTGCATGGTTAGTAAAAAAGAATGTATAAACAATAGGGGAAAACGCAAAGGTTGACACATAGTCAACCTTTTTTTGTTTCTCCTTTATTACATTGATTGATGCTTTACAAACTGAAAATTGAACCTAGTATCTTAGTGCTCATAGCACCTTTTTTACAAAACGGTTGAGTAAAACGACTTTTTTTCACCTAGAAAGGAGTCCATTGTTTTCATTTATGTGACAACATTGTAAGGAAAATGACATCTATAACGATAGAAGATGTAATACAAGTATATTACACTCATTATAGCTAGTTGAATGTCGATGTGTTAGATATACCCATTGACAAGAAGAGTAAGACAAAGTATTGTATATTCTGTACTATAACTGTTAGTACACATTTAACTTTCTTTAAAGGATTAGAGTTACAGTTCATTTATATTCAGTTGAATTTGCATTTCTTACTAACATTGATTTCTCGTTAACTTGTCATGTTTATTATACTTAGGCTATTTTTTATAACCTTTGTTAACTGTTAAGTAGAAGGATGTTATGTTTTTAGATTTGACCGTTGATAAGAACAGCTACCACGAACGCTTTTATGTCATTGTATGGCTACACACAAGTTAGCGCAGCAACAGCGTAAATAGCGCAACATAAAAGCTGTCGAAAGATGGTTCATCTAGGTTGTGTTATTATTGGAACAATTCTGAATATAAAAGTACATGAAACTTTTTGTTAGTTCATTCGTCTAATTATAGTAACCGGTGAATAAGATAAAAAGATTATTTTAACAGTAGATAGTTAATTTTAATTTGCATTTTAGTAAAAAAAGTATTAAGATAACCATTAGTTGTTTTTGTTAATAGCCTATAAATGTAAAAAAATACAAAAAATTTTCCATTAGATATGCAATGATCTAGGGAGGAATTCAGTATGAAAAAATCATCATTGTCAAAAATGTCTATAATTCTTATAGCAACAGTTTTATTATGGATTAAGACATATATTGTCTATAAAACTAGTTTTGATATTAAAATTGAATCTTGGAAGCAAGAATTTATTCTTTTTATAAACCCATTAAGCTTTTTACTCATTGTATTTGGTATAGCACTGTTTATTAAAGAAAAAAGACGTAATCGATATATTCTTATTACGAGTTTTATTGTTTCTTTTATCCTGTTCGCAAATGTAATGTATTATCGAGAGTTTACAGATTTTATTACGATACCTTTACTCTTTCAAGCTAATAATCTAGCAGATTTAGGTAATAGTATCTTTGAGTTATTACATGTGACTGACATTTTTATGTTTGTAGATGTGCTCATCTTATATTTCATTATGCGTAAAAACAATATACGTACATCACTAACAACTTTTACAAACAGAGAACGTAGGGCATATTTTTTAATGGTCGCAGCAGTTGTATTTTTTAACTTAGGTCTTGCAGAAACAGAACGTCCTCAGTTGTTAACACGTACATTTGATCGTGAAATGCTTGTGAAAAATATCGGGTCGTACAATTATCACATATATGATCTTGTGTTAACGTCAAAAACAAAAGCACAAAGAGCATTTGCAGACAGCAGTGAATTTGTTGAAATTGAGAACTATTTAAATGCAAATTACACAGAGCCAAATGAAGACTTTTTTGGCATAGCAAAGGATCGCAATGTCATTATGGTTTCAATGGAATCTTTGCAAAGCTTTGTGATTAACGAAACAATTAATGGCGAGGAAATTACACCATTTTTAAATGATTTAATTGAAGAAAGCTATTACTTTGATAATTTTTACCATCAGACAGGTCAAGGGAAAACATCTGATGGAGAATTTTTAGTTGAAAACTCGTTATATCCTTTAGGTAGAGGAGCTGTTTTCTTCACGAATGCTGAAAACGAGTTCCGTGCAACACCAGAGATTTTAAAAGAAGAAGAAGATTATTATTCCGCAGTTTTTCATGCAAATAATAAAAGCTTTTGGAATCGTGATGTTATTTATCCTAACCTTGGATATGACCGTTACTTTTCATTAGTAGATTACGATGTGAACGAAGAAAATTCAATTGGTTGGGGATTGAAAGATATTGAGTTTTTTGATCAATCTGTTGAGAAGCTTAAAACATTACCTCAACCGTTTTATACAAAATTTATTACGTTAACAAATCATTTCCCATTTGAGCTAGATGAAGAAGATAAAATGGTAGATGAATTTACGTCAAACAGTCGTACACTTAATCGTTATTTCCCAACGGTAAGATATATGGATGAATCATTGAAAAGCTTTGTTGAACAATTAAAGCAAGAAGGTTTATATGAAAATTCTATTCTCGTGTTTTATGGTGATCATTATGGTATTTCAGAAAACCATAATAAAGCAATGGGTGAGTTTTTAGAGAAGGACATCACACCGTTAGATGTCGTACAATTACAAAAGGTTCCATTCATTATTCATATACCGGGTGTGACTGATAAAAATCCAGAAATGATTTCTAAAGTAACAGGTCAACTTGACGTGAAGCCAACACTTCTGCATTTATTAGGTGTCGATACGAAGGATGATGTGCACTTCGGATCTGATATTTTCTCAGAAGATAAACTAGATTTTATTGTGCTTAGAGATGGAAGCTTTATTACTGAAGATTATATATATACAAAATCTACATGCTATGATAAAGAGACAGGCGAAGAGACGGATGGTTCTAAGTGTGAGCCTTATGAAGAAAAAGCGAAGCAGGAGCTAGAGTACTCTGATAACATTGTCTACGGGGATTTATTAAGGTTTTACGATGGAACATCTTATAATGAAAATTTAACAGAAGAAAAATAGTAATGAGCTTATTAAACACCGAATGAAATACTAAACGCTATGGCCATATGAAGTTGGTCATAGCGTTTTTATTCATGTTTTACTATTGATACTCATATTGTTGTATTAGGCTGTTTTCACATTCGTTATAGCTTCCCTTACTACAATTATCACGTATAACTAGTTCTTATGGCATTTTTTCTTCTATAAACAATGACATTCCCATAAAAGCTTTTCTCAATAAACGAATGTAGTTCAACACGATAACAAGTTTAAAAAAGGCTATTTCCACACTAATAAATAAACACGGACACGTTTATAATATATCTTTTCATGATAGTCACATAAAACTTCTTTTCACTGTGGTAATTTCGTATAAACACAAAATGTACGAAAAGAGCCTTGTAGTAACAAGATATAAGGAGGAATTACTATTGAAAGTTATAGTAAGAAAAGGTGATACACTATGGTATTTCAGCCAATTATTTCAGATTCCTCTGCAACTTATCATTGATTCCAATCCACATAAGAAGCCTAATATTTTGTCTATTGGAGATGAGGTGAAAATACCAGGCTTTACTTTAAGACCATATACAATTAAACCAGGGGACATGTATTGGAATATTGCGCATAGGTTTAATTTAGCAACCGATGCCTTATTACTCGTAAATCAGCACGTAAATCCAAATAAGTTAAATATTGGCCAACAAATTTATATTCCTATTTTCATTTCAAATGGTGTCATCCATACTAATACCTTATACGATTATCAAGCATTGGTTAGAGATATTAATAAACTATGTAAGGCATACCCATTTATTAAATTAAATGAAGCTGGGAAATCAGTATTAAATTCAAACATACCCGAACTTATCATTGGCAGAGGTCCAAAAAAAGTTCATTGGAACGGTTCTTTTCATGCGAATGAATGGATAACAACAGCTATAATTATGCAATTTTTAAATGAGTATCTGTTATCACTCACAAATAGTGGGTACATTCGTGGAATTTTAACACAGAAGTTATATGATTCAGTTATGCTGTCAGTTGTCCCAATGGTAAATCCTGATGGTGTCAATCTTGTCATTAACGGCACACCAAACCAAATGCCTTATAAAACTGAAGTAGTTCAAATAAATAACGGAAGTATGAATTTTTCTGATTGGAAAGCAAATATTAGAGGTGTTGACCTTAATAATCAATATCCAGCAAATTGGGAAATTGAAAAAGAACGTAAAAAGCCAAAGGCACCAGCTCCTCGAGATTATCCTGGTGATGCCCCATTAACAGAACCTGAAGCAATAGCAATGGAAAAACTAACAGAAATCCGCAATTTTGACAGAGTGCTAGCATTCCATACACAAGGAGAAGAGATTTATTGGGGATATGAAGGTTATGAGCCTCCATACTCAGAAGCAATTGTAAAAGAATTCGTTAGGGCGAGTGGATATAAAGCGGTACGGTACGTTGATAGCCACGCAGGCTACAAAGATTGGTTTATCCAAGAGTGGAGAAGATCAGGTTTTACTATAGAGCTTGGAAGAGGAATAAATCCATTGCCGTTATCTCAGTTTGATGAAATTTATAATAAAACGGTTGGAATCTTTCTAGCTTCTATGTATATGTGATTTTTAGGTTTTTCTTGAAATGAAACCATTCACGCATCATAATCGTATATACAAGTAGGTGAGGTGAACGATAATATGCGTTGGTTTTGGTTTGTTTTTTCTTTAATCATAGTTGTAACAGTGGTTACTGGTTGTTTTATAAATAATGGTACAAAAACGATAGATAAACAACCTTCATTAAGATTTGTAAATGATCTAACTAAAGGGAAAATAGACCAGTTGTATACACCCAATTCAGCAATTCAACCAATTGATGTTGATGAACGCAGTATTCAAACGGTTGGGGATTGGTACGATGATACGACGATATTGTATATTACTAACGAGAATGAAGGTTCTACTGTGTATAAGCACAATATCTACTCAGGGAAAAAGGAACAACTATATAAGAGTAGCTCAGAAATTTCAACAATAAAAGGGAACCATAATCAAAGTTATTTCTTGCTACATACTTTACCGACTACGTATGAGGCAGAGCTTGTTATTGTTGATAAGGAAGGGAAAGAGGTATTCAAGTGGGCTACAGGTTCTTACGAATTAAACTATGAATGGAACCCTTATAATCCTGAGCTATTATATGTAACGACTTTTTTTGCTGATTGGTCCTTTGAAACTTATTTGTTAAATGTTTCTAAACAGAGTGTTCAAGAAAATACAATAGATATACCATTTATTCAATGGGCTGGAATTGAAGAAGTTACATATTTAAAGTGGAACCAAGATGAACCATCTTACTCGGCACCTTTATATGAACAAAACCTACAAACGAAACAAGGGCGGCATTTGATAGAGGACGTTTCGATGTATGCCACTACAAATAATCTCTTAATGACAATTACAACAGATGGTGACAGCATTGCTTATTATTCCTTTTATCAAGTTAGTCCTATTAACAAAATGACCCAAATGGAAATTCCGCTGTTAGCTCTTTATTCACAATGGTTTTTCCCTTATTTTGACTTTATTGAAAGTAAGGATGAATTTATCACGTTTGCTCCATACGGTAGTGGTAATTATGATAGCTATCACGATGATTTTGAGTTAATTACCTATTCCGTACTAACTGGTGAAAAAAAATCAATCTTGTCAAATATAGCAAATCTACCGATTAATATGTCGCCAAATGGTGAGCTTTGTTTGTATGGATACTATAATGAAAAAATTATTAATCTTAATGACAAAAATATCTATGAACTTGTTCAGCTATAATAAGTTTTCTGCGAGTAATTTCTTTTATATAAAGGCTGTTTTGGCATAAATTATTGTTTTTCGTAATAATAAAATACACATGTATTCAACTAGATTTCGTGTCATATTTTCTTCTATAGCCCGATACCTTTATCTTCTAATTAGGGACTATAGCAACAAAGTTTACGTGAAAAATAAAAAACCATCGATTTACTTGATCGATGGTTTAATTATTTTGTTAGCTCTTTTTAGTGGGCAACTGCAGGGTAGCCATGATTAATAACAGTCATCACAGTAAAGAAACCAAATACAGCGACTGTTCCAAAAGCAAAAAAGAATCCTAGGAAATTTTTGTTTTTAAGTGAGCTAACAACTCCAATTGCTGCCAAAATTGTAACTAACCCAAATATGAAGACAAGTCCCATCTGTACCATCTTTGTGCCTCCTTTAGATCTTATTAGCTTATATGTAAAGGCTCAAAACATTCCTATTATATTTTAATCGTTTTCATCTTATTTGTCGAGATGAAAAAATGACACTTCTATGTCATAAGCTTTAGCGATACCACATATTAACTCGATGTGTTGTTTATCAACAAAATATATGATCTTCTGGCCATCCTCGATTGCAACCACAAACTCATTTATTTCTATTAATGCCATTTCAATTTGTTGTGGTTTACCACTTTTCACTGTGAAGGGTGAAACCATATCATTGTATATATAGTATTTACCTTTTTCAGATATAAATCCATAATCAGTAAAAATAGTAGTTGGTATTATTTTTTCTGCATGATATAAAAAGTACTCTTCTATATCATAATCATATGTTAATAAATATTCTTTTGCTAATATAGCATCTTCTGAATCAGAAAAAAGTAACAGCTGTTGATCAAAATCAAAAGTGGTAATGTTACTTATTCTTGCTGTTATTTCTAATAAATGAGTAGAGTCATCTACTTCTTCCGGCATTTCTACTCCATAATATGTGATCAATTTCTACACTCCTTAAAAGTCAACCTTATTTCGATCTTTCTGAGCATCTTTAATTAGTGTAAAATAAGATTAGAATGACTGCAATGGAGGAATACAAAATGATGAATTGGGAGCAAATTCCGCTAGGTCCCTTACAAACAAATGCTTACATCCTTAGAAATGAACAAAATGAGTGTATTATCTTTGATCCAGGAAGTGAAGGAGATTCCTTTAATGAATTATTAACAAGAAAATCTCTGCAGCCTTTAGCAATTGTTCTTACCCATGCACATTTTGATCATATAGGTGCTGTTGAAGATGTAAGAAAAAAGTGGGGTGTCCCTGTTTATATCCATAAAGCTGAACAAGATTGGCTTACAAATGCTTCATTGAATGGTTCAGCATTTTTTTCATTAGGCGCTGTTGTTTGTGATAGACCTGCTGACGTAATCATTGACAAGGAACAACAACTAACGATCGGATCATTTCATTTTACTGTTTTTGAAACACCAGGGCATTCGCCTGGAAGTTTATCATTTTATTGTGAAAGTATTAAGACGGTTTTTTCTGGTGATACACTCTTTGCGGGTAGTATAGGGCGTACTGATTTACCTGGTGGAGACCATCAGCAATTACTGGATAGCATTCATGCAAAATTATTATCTCTTCCTGAAGATACGATAGTGCTACCTGGTCATGGACCTGAAACGACAATAGAAATTGAAATGAGTAGCAATCCTTTTTTAAACGGGTTTTAATACTATGGTGAATATGAACACTATTATTAAAGATGCGATTAGTTCAAGTCCAAACAAGATGATTTCTTTTGCACAATTTATGGAATTAGCATTGTATCATCCTAATTATGGCTATTATATGCGAGAACAAACTAAGATCGGTAAGAAAGGTGATTTTATTACGAGTAGTAATATTTCGAATGTTTTTGCTGTCTTGTTTACTAATATATTTATTGATTTAGTAGAACAGCAAAAAGTGTCCCCAACAATTGTTGAAATTGGTGGAGGCAGTGGTCGATTTGCAAAATTGGTACTAGAAGAATGGAAAGAAAGATCTCCCCAGACGTATGAGCAACTTACATATATATTGATTGAAACTAGTCCATATCATCGTGAGCTGCAAAGGCAGCTGCTCATAAATGAACAAGATAAAGTGATTCAGTTTGAACATCTTCAACAGTTCTGTGAAAATCACCCTTTTTATCAGGGGATTGTTTTTACGAATGAATTATTCGATGCTTTTCCAGTTGAAGTAATTGAAAAACGTAATGAGGAATTACATGAGGTTATGGTGACACTAAATGATGACAACGAAATCGAAGAATACTTCGTACCGCTTTCAAATAAAGAAATTATCAAATATTTAGAAGAACAGAACATTGAATTAACTAATGGTCAACGCTTTGAAATTCCGTTGCAGATGAAAAGTTTTATCCACCAGCTTAGTAGCAATCTAGAACAAGCGGTTGTATATACTGTGGATTATGGCTATACACATAAAGAATGGCAACATCCTGCTCATATGAGAGGAAGTCTTAGAGGATACCACCGTCATCAGCTCATTAATAATCCTCTATTAAACCCAGGAAATATGGACATCACGTCACACGTTCATCTTGATGCCGTTAAATATTACTACCGTAAGGCTGGATTTACCGAAGTCGCTATGTTGAGGCAGGATCAATTCCTGCTTGAGGCTGGTATATTACAATATTTACAAGACAATAATGATACGAATCCTTTTTCTGAAGTTAGCAAAAGAAATCGTGCGATAAGAAGTTTAATTTTAGATGGCGGGATAAGTTCATATTTTCACGTCATCATGATGCAAAAAAACATGGATATAGCTTGGGAAAAAAACGATATGTGTTAAAATGTTAAAAATTATAGGTATACTTCTACACTGGGTTGTATCTTTAGTATGTGGAAGTATTCTAAAATCTTAAATGAAAAAGTTCGTTATAATCAAAACAAAAAGCGATGGAAAACCATCGCTTTTTGTTCTTGATTATAATCTCTTAATGTCCTGCGCCAGGTACCATAAAGAATGTAGTATAGTATGTGAAGCCCGCGAAAAAAATTGTTAAGTAAGCACCAAATATATAAAGATACATGCGCTCAGTTAGTTTTAAATAACCTAAAATAATAAAGAAGGCCGTTTGAGCGAAGAAAAGCAATGCTACTTCATCCATGTGACCAATATAAAACATAACAGCAAATATACCTGTCCAAAACCCTAATACACGAAACATACGATCCATATGTATAAGTCCCTCCTTTATCCCCTTATATTCCACTTACATATTATAATGTACAATTCAGGCGATTGTAAACATAAGATTGATACTAGTTTGTGACTTTGACTTGATATGAACAAGAGTCACAGCCGTGAATAATATTATCTTTTTCGATTAGTTTTACATTATTGAATAATACTTCGAACATTCCATGTAAAAAAGCATAATGCATGCCACAAATAGCGTCAGTATGTTTATCAGCTAGTTCTTTAAATGGACAATTGAAGATTTGGAAAAAGATGATCGTTTTATCTTCATTATGCTCAAATTCAGGGTGAAAACCTAAAGTAGTAGCAGAATCTTTTAGTATTTTCAACTTATGTTCGAATGACAGTGCTGTAGTTTGTGTGTCATTTGGGTGAAGCTGTGAATCGATTATTTCTTGACCGAATGCTTTCCCTGTATCAAATAATGCTTCTTTTCCAGCCTCACCTAGTTTCATCATTGATTGTATGGCTACTTTTGCTAATAATTGATAATCGCGAAATGGGAAAAAAAGTTGTACCACATCATCAGATAAACGATATAAACGGCTTGGTCTACCACCTTTTCCCGTCTTCTTTGCCTCTGAAACAAGCATGTTAACATCTTCTAACTTAGACAAGTGGAGACGTGCGACATTCGGATGAATTTTAAACTCATCAGCAATTTCTTGAACTGTTACCTCGCTATGTCTTTTAGTTATATATTGATAGATGTAATAACGAGTAGGATCAGATAATACATTCGTAATTTTTAAAGTTTGTTCCATACAATTCACTCCTAACAATGGAATCTTAATTCCATTATAATACAGGCGTATATACATTTAAATGTTATTTACGTGGTAAACATTAGTTGTTCTAAATTGTTCACAATTTGTTGATTATTTTTATTATTGACAAATCAAGCTTATTTATTTACGTTGATTGTGGAGTGAACAAGATAGCTATTTATCGTTCAACTTCTAAAGGTGAAGCTCTTCTCTTGTTGATGCTTACATAATAAGCTAAGGTGGAGCATCCGATAGTTAAATTTACATCTTAATTTTATAAGGAAAAAAAGAAGGGAAATGGAGATTTATGTAGAAATATGTTTATGAACCAATATAAAAAGGAGGTCGATACATTTGCCAGCGATTGAACGAATTGGTGATCGCTTATTAACTGAAGCCCAACACTTGGGAGTATCTGATATTCACTTTATGCCTCGAAAGAAAGATGCTCTAATTCAATTTCGGCTAGACAACGAACTAACAGCAAAGGAAATGATAAGTAAATCAACTTGTGAACGATTAATAGCACATTATAAATTTCTTGCAGGAATGGACATTGGTGAAAGACGAAGGCCGCAAAATGGTGCATTATCAATGATTATTAATAGCAAAAGCCTTCAACTTCGGCTATCAACCTTACCTACGATTAATAATGAAAGCCTCGTTATTCGATTATTACCTTCAGATTCATTTTATCCACTCAACTTTTTAACCCTTTTCCCTAATACGACAAAAAAACTAATTTCTTTACTAAAGCATGCTCATGGGTTAATCATTTTTACAGGTCCAACTGGATCGGGGAAAACAACCACATTATATTCTTTACTTCATTCATCCCAACACCTAATAAATCGGAACATTATTACGCTTGAAGATCCAATTGAAAAAAGGAGTGATAAAGTCATCCAAGTACAGGTGAATGAAAAGGCAGGTATCACATACTCAAATGGTCTAAAGGCGATACTACGACATGATCCTGATGTAATTATGGTTGGAGAGATTCGAGACGCAGAAACTGCCAAAATTGCTGTCCGAGCATCACTTACAGGACATCTAGTGTTAACCACTATGCATACAAGAGAAGCGAAAGGCGCCATTTATAGGCTGTTAGAATTCGGTGTTCCATTACAAGACATATCTCAAACTCTAATTGCAATTACCGCTCAAAGGTTAGTGAACATTAAATGTCCATTTTGTACTGGGGAGTGTTCGAGATATTGTAAAACGTTACGCACATATAGGAGAACGAGTATTAGTGAGTTTGTGTACGGGAAAGTATTAACAAAAATGATTGATGAAGCTAAGGGAGATTCAGTAGACTATAGTTATAAAAAAATGAAAGATATCATTAGTAAAGCAATAGCTCTTGGATTTATCTCTACTAAAGAATTCGATAAATGGGTATACAAAGATGAAATCGAAAAATAAATGGAATTTGAAACAACAAGCCCAATTTTGTCGAAGGTTAGGTGAGTTGCTAGAGAAAGGGTATACGTTATCTCAAGGTATTGAGTTCCTCACTTTACAATTGTCAAAATCACAACAAGAAGATTTACAATATTGCATAGGAAAGATGAAAGAAGGTTACTTACTTCACGAGGTATTAGAGCATTTATCCTTTCATAGGGACTTACTGAGCTATTTATACTTTTCTGAGCAACAAGGTGAATTAGCAAAAGCATTGCTCGAAGGCAGTTCAATTATAGCCAAAAAAGACGCATATTATAAAAAGTTTATTAAGGTTATTCGTTACCCTGTGTTTCTAATCGTCGTAGTGTCGTTATTATTTGTGGCAGTGCAACAAGTATTATTGAATCAATTTGACCAATTAAATCAATCAATGAAATTAACAAAAACTACTTTCTCAACAATACTGCATAATGTGTACGCAATTACACCTTATATTTTTTTAACTGGATTGTGTGGCCTTATCTTATCGTTAGCGTTTTATTTTACCTTCTTCAAGAAACAATCTCCTATTTTACAAATGAATATCATTTGTAAGATACCGTTCCTTCATTCATCAGTAGCACAAATAAACTCCCAATATTTTTCTTTTCAATTAAGTACTTTACTTAGTGGTGGCCTATCCATTAATGAAGCACTGTTAATTTTTGAGCAGCAGTATCATTTAGCATTTTTTCAGATAGAAGCAGCTCGTATTCGTCAGCAGCTAACTTCAGGGGAATGCTTAGAGGCAATTATTAAATCCAGACCCTATTTTGAGAAAGAATTAGCCTTAGTTATTTCTCACGGACAATCCAATGGAAACCTTGCAAATGAATTGTATCATTATAGTCAATATACATTACTAAGAATCGAAGAAAAAGTGATGTCGTTTTTAAATGTTTTACAACCAGCTCTTTTTATAAGTGTAGGTATGATCGTTGTGTTCATTTATTTAGCTATCATGATTCCAATGTTTCAGCTAGTTAAAGCTTTATAGTATGTGTGAAAGAGAGGAGATAATGATGGATGAAAGAGGTTTTACGTTAATCGAGATGTTAATTGTCCTTATGGTAATTTCAGTGCTATTAATTATAACAATACCTAATATTACTAAACATAGTAAAGTGATAAACGAAAAAGGGTGTGATGCATTAATGAATATGGTACAAGCTCAGGTGAAAGCTTATGAGATTGAACATGAAACGATTCCGACAATAACTGAACTTTTAGAAGAAGGATATATTACGACAAATACGTGCCCAGGTGGAAATGTTATAGAAGTGGGTATCGATGGTAGTGTGAAGGAAGGTGATGTGACTGAAGAATGACAATGAGCGGGGTTATACATTAATAGAAGTAATAATTGTATTAGCTATTGTCTCTATTATGGCTTCCGTTTCAGTTCTACAAATTAATCCTGTTATTGAAAAAAGAAAGATGACACATTTTTTTGCCCAATTAGAAAATGATATTTTTTACGCTCAAATTTATGCATTGAGCAATGACAAAAGCATAACACTTCTTTTCTCAAATCAGCATTCAACATATTATGTTCTTTCTAATGGTATGAGCTCTCCTATCATGCAACGCTCATTTGACAAAAGTTTAATCATTGAAAAAGGAACATTAGGGTTAAGTATATCTTTTCGTAATAATGGTGCTATAAGGAAAGCAGGCACATTAATTGTAAATCATCGTAATAAGAAATATAAAGTTGTTTTTTTGCTTGGAAAGGGAAGGTTTTATGTTCAAGAATTGTAATGGCTTTTCTATGATTGAACTATTAATATCCTTAAGTATATGGCTCCTTCTGCTCCTCATATTATTACCTCCGCTAACTCATATTGTTCAGGAACGAAAAAATATTCAGTTGATCAATACTGCTAATCACATTGTATCGAATAGACTTCAAATTTATCATACAGAATCGTATTTTATAGATGAGCAAATTGAGGTTAGCAATTATAAGTTCACAGTTGCTTGGGAAGACGCGAATGAATTATTAGCTAAAGTATGTGTATCGTATACAGATTTTCGAAAGGAAGAAAAGAAAAGGTGTGGTTATACAAACAAATAATTCGAACTGCTAAAGGTTTTACGCTCATTGAGGTTTTGTTATCACTAGCTATTTTTTTATTAATTGTTGCATTTTTACCTACTATGATATCTATTATTCATCCAAATTATTACAATGATGATCAAATCAATAAGCAAGAATGGGAATTATTTTTACAACAAGCGCGTATTGAATTGAGAGAAGCAATTGCTATCAATGTCAATTCCAATACATTATATTTAACGACTAGTCAGCAAAAAATGATTTCCTATGAACAGTACAAGACTATACTTAGGCGTAGGGTAGATGAGACAGGCCATGAAGTGTTAATACAAAACATTTCCTCTGTCATCTTTCGTCCTGTTACAGAAGGTATTATTATCCAAGTTATCGATCTTAGTGGTGAATTATACGAAGAGCGAATTTCTTCAATGGTAACTCTGGAGGTGCCTTGCCGTGAAAAAGAATAATGAACATGGTTTTATTTTTCCAGTTACGTTAGTTATGAGCCTGTTATTTTTTTTAGTGCTACTTCATCAAATAGAAATGTATGTAGTAGAAAAAAACTTTTATCATGAAATAGAACAACTTTATATACTAGAAAACATTATGCAAATGGCTACTACAGATATTTTAAAGGACATTCATGACAATGCTCACCCTATTCGAAATAAAATATACACATATCCAAATGGACAAGCAATGTACTCAACAGAACAAATTGAGGAAGGTATGCTTAAAATATCGATTGAATGTAAAACAATACAAAAACGTCTTTACAATGCCTTCTTTATTTATGAATTAGAAGAGGGTAGAATAATAAAATGGGTAGAAAACCGTTAGTGAACTCGTACAAAAAATTCAAATGTTTTCGGCAATTAAGGAGGAAGTATTACAGCATTACATTAACTACATTATCATTTAAATACTTTATTACTGTGGGGGGATAAAATGAAAGCAGTTATCTTAACAGGCTTCATGGGTGCTGGAAAAACTTCTGTAGGAAAACGTTTAGGGGAAGAGTGGAAGTTACCAGTAATTGATACTGATGATTACATTGAAAAAAAAATGGGTAAAAAAATTAGTGAAATTTTTGAAGAGGATGGAGAGGATACGTTTCGTCAATATGAAAGAGAATTGCTACTTACACTACCAATAGAAAATGTTGTGATTACTACAGGTGGCGGAATCGTTATTCAAGAAGAAAATCGTAAATGGATGAATGAAAATGGTTTTGTTGTTTATTTACATTGTGATCTAGATCAGATTATTTCAAGAATAGAAGGGGACTCATCTAGACCGTTAATGAAAAATAACAAAGAACAGATTGAACAGATATTGACAACAAGACTTCCATATTACAAAGATTGTAATGTGACAATTGATACAACAAACAAAAGTATAGCGCAAATTATAGATGAAATTAATTTAGAGGTTAAAAAAAGCATAGGAGGAGATAATAAGTAGTAGATGGTAGGAGGTGTAGCTGTTGTCTACTAATGATTATGTAAAATACGTTACCCAACAAATTGTTAGTTATATTGATCAACCGAAGGAAGAAAGAAAAAAATATCGTCAGAAACGAAAAAATGAGCGTACTTCTTTTGGAAATCGATGGTTTGGTGTTTTGCCTTTCGCATTTTCGATGTTTGTTCACAGGAAGATAAAGACGAAGTAAACTCTCGACATTAAATGCTGTTTATTCTATTAGGAAATATAACTAGCGTTGGCATCTTTTCTTTTGTAACATGATGACTAACATATAAAGCAACTTTTTATAGTATAAACTTGGCGGTAATAGCAACAAAGTTTTTGAAAAAGGCTATACAGATAGCATAAGTGTTACACGCATATATGTGTATGTGATAGTTCTGAAAAACTGAATATGTTTGGATTAGAACATCTTCACTTATGAAGATGTTCTTTGTAGCGTTGAAAATGATAGTCAATTGAATGAAAAAAGTATAGCTAATTAGTCATCTATCCCTTACATTGTATATTCGTCCTGCATTTACTACTTATATATGACAGTATTTTATTTAAGGAGGGTATATGGGGTGATTCAAAAGGGTGACAAAGTGGTAATGCATAGTTGTGACGAGGCAATTAAACATAACGGTAAAATTTGGACTTGTAGAACTGATGAATATGAACGACATGGAGAAAGGCTTGTTTTTCTAAAAAATTATAGTGGCTGCTTCCCTATTGAGTATCTACAGAAGGTATATCTTAAATCAGAAAAACGAGAGCTGCTAAATAAATTAAACGAACAACAAGAAGAACTTGAAAGGCTAAAAGAGCAGTTAGACTGTTCTGTTGATGCTGCTACTGATTTTTTTGATGATAAAAGTTTTTATAAACATGAGTTGGAAAAAGCAAAAAGGGAAATTAAACATTTAACTGAAGAAAACAATAAACTTAAAAGGGAAATTAAACATTTAACTGAAGAAAACATTAAACTTAAAAGAGAAAGCAAGCATAACAATAAGGATAAAAAGAAGAATATGGAAGAGGAAAAAAAGGACGTTCAGCATGAGAAATATTTTACTGATAAAGATAATAAGAAACAAAAAAAAGAATCAAGAAAACAAGCGCTGGAAGAATATTTTGATAAGTAACCTTTAACGTGAGGCTGTTACTATATAGTTTAGGTAGGATAAACGTTGTTGCTATTGAGACTGATTAATAACAGCAACAAATAAATTTATGTAATTTACTTCATTGTAAATCTGAAAAGTTGCTACGAAAGCTTGATTTATACGTAATTATTTCTTATTACTAAATACAATAATCAATGCAAAAAATACCATTTATTATAAGTACATTACAAACACATATAGCCATTTGTTTTTGATGCTATAACATGACGTTATGCATCTTTTTTAATGTTGGACATTTGTCTAAGGTAAAATAAGCCTCCGTTTATTACTTTTACATTTATTGTAGGTTCGTATTGTTCCTGTAGTGCTCTTTTTTCTGTTTCATAACAATCAGGCTTTTCTTCTACGTCTTCATAAAAGTGATTTAATAGTGATAAATCCTCATTCCATCTTTCATGTGCTTCATCAGCCCAAGAATGATCTTCTTGTTCAATCGTGTAATTAATATGTTGCTTCAATCGTACTAGTCCACTTTGTGGCATAATAAGTGGTGACATGGTAAAGCATAGGTCAGGTATTTTAGGTGTTAACCGAAGTTTATTTAATTGCTCTTGGAAATTTGTTACTATCATGCCATTAATCATATGAAGACCTAAAGAATAGATATAGTCACGTTTGCGATCACATTCGTACGATATTAGCACATTGATACCTATCCAAGGATAGAGAGGGATACTTGAATGGTTTGGTGATGTCACGTCATCTTCATATAAACGAATGTACCCCGCTAATTTTTGTAGCGAGGCAAAGATCTGATGTAAACGAGGCGAACCAAAATGGACAACCTCACCTTTTTTTGTCGTTGAAGCTTTGCTCTGATCCGTAATGAGTGTAAGCTTCATGGGATTTGGTATCCCTCCTGTTTTCTCTAAATAATGCCAATAAAATGGTCTGTTCATCAATTCTTTATCAAGATCAACTGATAATTGTACAGTTAAATAGCCATTTTCATTTTCAATAACATGACAATCGTTTGATGTGAAAAAATGGTATAAAAAATTATGAATTTCCTGTTGATGCATGATTTTCCCTCACTTCATTATTAATGTGTTCAGCAAATTGTATGGCTGATGTTAAGTTATCCATTTTAATTTTCATTTCTCCTTCGCTCCTTGAGTTGAATAAAATATCTTGTAGCTGGTCCTCTAAATTTTTTATGTCTAATCTTGTCAGAATTTCATCTAGCTCGCCAACCACTCTTTCGAATAAATGTATTTTTTCATATAGTAGCTTTAACATATGTTCTTCTACAGTATGTTTAATAGCAAAATTATAAATAAATACATCATTTTCTTGACCGAGTCGATGTACTCGTCCAATTCTCTGCTCAAGGCGCATTGGATTCCAAGGTAAATCAAAATTTATAATATGGTTGCAAAATTGTAAATTTATCCCTTCTCCACCTGCTTCAGTTGCAATTAATACTTGGGCATGGTTTTTGAATAATTGTTGCATCCAATCTTTTTTACCTCTTTTAAAACCTCCTCTGAATGGAACTGATGATATACCGTGTTGCTGCAAAAACCATTGTAAATATAGTTGGGTGGCACGATATTCTGTGAAAATAATTACTTTATTATTTATGGACTTGATTAATTCCAAAGCTTTTATAGCTTTTGAATTTTGAGTAACTCCTTCTACCTTTTTAAGTAACTCTTCAATAAATAATGGTGGCTGAATAGGCTTGCCTTCTTCATCTTTTTTATTAAGCATATTTTTTAATGTATAAAATACAGCTTCGCGGCTACTGCATGCTTCTCGTTGTAACGTGATGATTGAAAATTGACTATTTATGTATAGATGACTATTTGTTCGTATATTATTTATAGAGTCATATAGTTCTTGTTCTTCATTCGTGAAATCAATTGGCACAGTTTGAACGTGCCTTTTCGGCCATTCAATACCAGTATCGCCTCGACGATTTCTGAGCATAACTTTATTTACAAGCTCTTTTAAATATTTATCATTTTCAACTGTGCGATTTTTAGCAGAAAAAGCTTGTTCAAAATATTCTTGATTACCTAAATGTCCTGGTTTAAGAAGCGAAACAAGGTTAAATATTTCTTCAATTTTATTTTGTATAGGTGTAGCCGTTAATAATAAACAAAACTTTTTCTTTAAATGCTGAACAAACTCATAGTTTTTTGTTTTATTGTTTTTTAATTTATGGGCCTCATCAATAATAATTAAATCATAGCTTTGCTCAAAGATAATCTCTCGATGTGGATTGCGTTTGGCTGTATCAATTGATGAAACAACAACATCACACTGCTCCCAAACATAACTTTTCTTTTGTTGAATTGCTGGAATGAAAAACTTCTCATTTAATTCTTTACACCACTGTGTAACGAGAGAGGCAGGCACTAAAATTAATACTTTCTTAACCAATCCACGGATCATGTACTCTTTTAAAATGAGTCCAGCTTCAATCGTTTTTCCTAAACCAACCTCATCAGCCAAGATCGCCTTGCCGTTCATTTTTTCTACAACCTGTTTTGCCACATCTAATTGATGAGGAAGAGGTGTGAGATTTGGTAAATGTTTAGGAGCTAGTAATCCATCAAATGTTGGAATTACAGAGTGTTCAGCTGCTTCAATTGCCAACTTATACAGGTTGTTATTTACCCATGGCCCATCATCGTTAATGAGTTTTAAAAAGTTTTCTTGCCAGGTTTCATCAAATTGAATATTAACTTTCATATGCTATGTCCCCCTTGTTATAAAAAGTTTCTTATTTCGGGGAAAATCATTGTTTTATATCGATTTGACTAAAAATCAGTATTGTAAGCGATTTACTTTAGCAAAACACGAACATTTAATCTTTTCCCGTCCTATAACGTTAGAAATATTATATTGCCGAATCAGGCCAACTAATGGTAGGATGATAGTATATTTTATTGTAGTATGTGCAAGTTTTAAAATTAATATTAAAAGCGAATGATGGTAGAGGGAGAGACTACGTATTTGTAGCGCCGAAGGAGCAAGCATTAATTTGTGAATCTCTCAGGCAAAAAGACTTCTACTTGACGCAACTCTGGAGAATGTTCTTCATTTTTTGCGACAGCAACGTATTACATAGCGAAAATGCTGAACTACCAAAGGGGCAAGCTTTATTGAACGAACAAAAATCGTATCAATAAGGTAAACTTTCAGGTACCAGGACAGAGGTCTTCACAACTATTTTGTGGAGTTACTCTGTCTTTTTTTGCATGTGCATTTGGGTAACGTTTGGATGTCCAAGCGTTTAGCTACTCGAGGTTACTTCACCATATCACCTGAAGGTAAATGGCACCTTCAAGTATATGTCTCCAGTGCTTGTGGGGAATAAACAAGACGCTTACGCATTTAATTATTACAAAGGGGAGGAAATAATATGTCTCAATTAAAACGTACACCTCTATTTGAAGTATACGAACAATTTGGTGCTAAAACGATTGATTTCGGTGGCTGGGATTTACCAGTACAATTTTCTAGTATTTTAGAGGAACATGAAGCAGTACGAACACGTGCAGGACTTTTTGATGTATCGCATATGGGGGAAATCACTGTTAAAGGTGAAGATAGTTTAGCATATTTGCAAAAAATGATGACAAATGATGTATCAAAGTTAAAGATTGGAAGTGCTCAATACACAGCAATGTGTTATGAAGATGGAGGAACGGTAGACGATTTATTAATATATAAAAAGTCTGATAACAATTTTTTGCTCGTTGTAAATGCAGCGAATATAACTAAAGATTATGAGTGGTTACAATCACACCTTTTCGGAGATGTTGTTCTAGAAAATATTTCAGAGAAAGTTGCACAGCTTGCTATACAGGGACCATTAGCAGAGAATGTTCTTCAAAAACTAACATCAACGAATCTACAAGACATTAAGTTTTTTAAATTTCTCGATAATGTAGATTTGAAAGGATACAAAGCCCTTGTTTCTCGAACAGGCTATACTGGGGAAGATGGGTTTGAAATATATTGCGATAACGAAGATTCTATCCATATTTGGAGAGAAATTCTTGAAGAAGGTAAGCTTGAGGGGATTCAGCCATGTGGGCTTGGAGCGCGCGATACACTTCGTTTTGAAGCTAACCTACCATTATATGGCCAAGAACTTTCAAAAGCTATTTCACCGTTGGAAGCTGGCATAGGCTTTGCTGTTAAAGTGAACAAAGATGTTGATCATTTTTTCGGGAAGCAGCGGTTAGTTGAGCAAAAAAATGCGGGTACAGTACGGAAGTTAGTCGGTATTGAAATGATTGACAAAGGCATTCCGAGACATGGTTATGATGTGTATGTAGGAGATGAAAGAATCGGTGAGGTTACTACTGGAACTCAATCACCAACTCTTAAAAAAAATGTTGGTCTCGTCTTGCTAAAAACTGAATTTACTGAACTAGGAACAGAGGTTGATGTTCAAGTACGAAAACGAAAATTGAGAGCAAAAGTAGTTTCAACGCCGTTATATAAGCGTCCAAAAAAATAAGTACTTTATAGAAGAGAGGGGTAAAGTTATGAAACATCGCTATTTACCAATGACTGAACATGATAAAAAAGAGATGCTTGAAGCTATTGGGGTCACCTCAATTGATGAACTTTTTAATGATATTCCAGAAGGTGTGCGATTTAATGGGGAATACAATATTAAACAAGCCTCTTCTGAACCTGAATTAACACGAGAAATGGCTGCACTTGCTGAAAAAAATGCCAATACACAAACGCATGCTTCGTTTCTAGGTGCAGGAGTTTATAGCCATTATATGCCAATTATAGTCGACCATGTTATTTCTCGATCAGAATTTTACACAGCTTATACACCATACCAACCAGAAATTTCTCAGGGAGAGCTGCAAGCCATTTTTGAATTCCAAACGATGATTTGTGAATTAACAGGGATGGATGTAGCCAATTCTTCCATGTATGATGGCGGAACAGCACTTGCTGAAGCAGCCATGTTAAGTGCAGGACATACACGTAAGAAGAAAGTACTCGTTTCAAAGACGGTGCACCCTGAATCAATCGAAGTTTTGAAAACTTATGCTAAGGGGCAGCATATCGAAGTTGTTGAAATACCAACAAATAATGGTGTAACTGATGTCAGTGAACTAGCAAAAGAAATGGATGATACGGTTGCTTCAGTAATTGTACAATACCCTAATTTCTTTGGACAAATTGAGCCATTAAAAGAAATAGAAGAAATAACACATTCAGAAAAAAGTATGTTTGTGGTATCAAGTAATCCATTATCATTAGGGGCTTTAACACCACCAGGTGCATTCGGGGCAGATATTGTTGTTGGTGATGCACAAGTGTTTGGCATACCTACCCAATATGGTGGTCCGCATTGTGGATATTTTGCGGTCACTTCGAAGCTTATGAGGAAAGTACCTGGACGCCTTGTTGGTCAAACAGTGGATGAAAATGGACGTCGTGGTTTTGTTTTAACACTTCAAGCACGTGAACAACATATTCGTAGAGATAAAGCAACATCGAATATTTGTTCAAACCAAGCGTTAAATGCATTAGCAGCTTCTGTTGCAATGACTGCGCTTGGGAAAAAAGGTGTTAAACATATGGCAACTCAAAACATACAAAAATCCCAATATGCAAAAAATCAACTTAAAGCACATGGCTTTGAAATAGCATTTGAAGGTCCTTTCTTTAATGAATTTGTCGTTAAATTACCAAAATCAGTAAAAGAAATCAATCGTAGGCTATTACATAAAGGGATTATCGGCGGATACGATTTAAGTAAAGATTTTGCTGAGCTAGAGAATCATATGTTAGTAGCGGTTACTGAACTACGTACTAAGGTAGAGATTGATACATTTGTGAAGGAATTGGGGGATGGCAATGAATAATCAAGAGCAACCATTAATTTTTGAGTTATCAAAGCAAGGGAGAATTGGTTACAGCTTACCAGATTTAGATGTTCCCGATATAAATGTTAATGATGTTTTACCTAGTGATTATATAAGGGTAGATGAGCCAGAGTTACCAGAGGTGTCCGAGTTAGACATTATGCGCCATTACACAGCTTTATCAAATCGGAATCATGGAGTTGATTCAGGGTTTTATCCACTAGGTTCTTGTACGATGAAGTATAATCCGAAAATTAATGAAAATGTGGCGAGATATAGTGGATTTGCAAACATTCATCCTTTACAAGATGAGGGTACAGTACAAGGGGCACTTGAGCTCATGTATGATTTACAAGAGCATTTAGTAGAAATTACTGGGATGGATACTGTAACGTTACAGCCTGCAGCTGGTGCACATGGTGAGTGGACAGGGTTAATGATGATCCGTGCTTACCATGAAGCAAACAATGATTACAATCGAACAAAGGTTATTGTACCAGATTCAGCTCACGGTACTAATCCTGCATCAGCAACAGTAGCAGGCTTGGAAACTGTTACAGTAAAATCTGATGACAATGGACTGGTTGACCTTGAAGATTTAAAGCGTGTTGTTGGACAAGATACTGCAGCGTTAATGCTAACAAACCCAAATACTTTAGGACTATTTGAAGAGAATATTGTTGAAATGGCGGAGATTGTCCATGGAGCTGGAGGGAAGCTTTATTACGATGGTGCTAATTTAAATGCGGTATTAAGTAAAGCACGACCTGGCGATATGGGATTTGATGTTGTTCATTTAAATCTTCATAAGACATTTACAGGTCCGCATGGTGGAGGTGGACCAGGTTCAGGGCCAGTAGGAGTTAAAGAGGATTTGCTTCCTTTTCTACCAAAACCAGTATTAGTCAAAAATGAAGCAGGTTTTACATTCGATTATGATCGCCCACAAGCTATTGGCAGAGTAAAACCTTACTACGGAAATTTCGGAATTAATGTTCGTGCTTATACGTACATCAGATCTATGGGTCCTGACGGATTGAATGCAGTCACCGAATATGCAGTGTTAAATGCAAACTATATGATGCGACGTCTTGCACCACATTTTGATCTGCCTTTCGATAAGCATTGTAAGCATGAGTTTGTACTGTCTGGAAAACGTCAAAAAAAATTAGGTGTGCGTACACTTGATATCGCTAAGCGGTTGTTGGATTTTGGCTACCATCCACCTACAATTTATTTTCCATTAAATGTAGAAGAATGTATAATGATCGAGCCTACAGAAACGGAATCGAAGGAGACACTTGATGCTTTTATTGATGCGATGATTCAAATAGCAAAAGAAGCAGAGGAAAATCCCGAAATTGTTCAAGAAGCACCACATACAACAGTAGTAAAACGATTAGATGAAACAATTGCAGCCCGTAAGCCGATTCTAAGATATAAAAAATAACGAAAACAAAGGATTCACCAATCTCTGGCGAATCCTTTGTTTTTTCTTAAGCTCTTTTTGTAAACTAATGTTGCTATTGTTTCAAAGAGTAAAGGTGTAATGAACTAACTAATACTATACAAGAGATTTTGAAACAGCATGATTGAAAATTGTAGGTGTGTCTTACTTGTAGTTACTTTTTAGCTTTAATTTTTCCAGACCATTTCTTAAACCCGCCTTTTAAATGGTAGAGGTCTTTAAATCCTTTTCTTCTCAACGTTTGTGCAGCTCTTCCACTTCTAATACTGCTTTGGCAATATAAATATACAGGTTTGTCAGGTCTAAGTTCATTAATTCTCATTTTCAATTGTGACAATGGAATATTTCTAGCACCTAATATATGCCCACCCTCAAATTCATTTTGCTCACGTACATCTATTAATTGAGCTTTTCGATATCCCTCACGAAATTGCTCCTCAGTTAATGAAGTTAATATTCTTCTGCGGTATACCGTCATAATTACAAAGTAAACGAGCACAGCACCAACGATAATTAATAATAGTTCCACGAGTAATCTACCCCTTTTCTTCTCTTTCTATCGACATACATTATTATATAAGGCTAGGCTTTGATTAGTAAAGGAAATCCTTATTACTTTTCAAATATATCTTACATTTGGTAGACTATAGACACGCAAAAGAAAGCTAAATAAAAGAGGTAGAGATATGAAAGAAAAATGGCGGTTTATCGATTCTGGAAATTGTTCACCTGCATTTAATATGGCATTAGATGAAGCATTATTAGAATGGCATAGTCAAGGTAAGATTCCTCCTACAATTCGTTTTTATGGCTGGTCGCCACCAACATTATCAATTGGTTATTTCCAAAAAATAGAGAGAGAAATTGACTTAGATGCTGTAAAAAAACACGGGTTAGGATTTGTAAGAAGGCCTACTGGTGGTAGAGGGGTACTTCATGACAATGAATTAACGTATAGTGTAATTGTTTCAGAGAAATATCCTAATATGCCTCATTCAGTAACTGAAGCATACAGAGTCATATCTGAAGGGCTATTAGAAGGTTTTAAAAAGCTTGGCTTAGATGCATATTTTGCTATTCCAAAATCAGAGGAAGAGCGAAGCAGCTTGAAAAATCCACGATCTTCCGTTTGTTTTGATGCACCTTCTTGGTATGAGTTAGTCGTTGAAGGAAGAAAAGTAGCTGGAAGTGCACAAACGAGACAAAAAGGAGTCATCCTCCAACATGGTTCCATATTACTTGATTTGGATGAAGATGTGCTTTTTAGTCTTTTCAAATATCCTAACGAACGTGTTAAAGAAAGGTTACAAAGACAGTTTAAAAATAAAGCTGTTGCGATCAATGAATTAAGGGAAGAGGAAGTTACAATTGGAGAGGCGAAATCTGCGTTTAAAGCAGGGTTTGCAAAAGGGTTAAATATTGATTTAGAACCGTATCAATTAACGCAAGATGAATTAGCGTATGTAAACGACATAGCAACAAAACGATATGAGAATGATGAATGGAATTTTCGCAAATAACTGAAGGCTCTTTTCCTAAAAGGTGTATAGATAACACAACTATTAGTTCTTTATGTGCTAGAAGCAGTTAGAAAATAGTCTCATTAATTCGCTGTTTTCGCATTAATTATTGCTTTTCGTAATTAAAGCTAAATACGATAATGACACCTTTCCTTGAGTACAATGAAGACTAACATGTAATTTGATAACAATACCAACAAAGTTTACGAAAAGAGTATATTAAATTGAAGAGGGTAACTCAGGATGACTTGTCTCATACCCTATATGCTGTATATGAAGGAGGTATGCACCTTACTATTATACAAGATATAGGGTATGAGATATGTCCTTCGTTTATGAGTTATCCTTTTTTCATTGGCTTCTTTTTGTTCTTATTCCTAAAATCTAATAAAAACAGTCAATCTATTTTTTTTGAAAAACTACGAACTCTACTTTTATTTTTGTAGATTGTGCAATAGTGACTTGACAATTCATTGATAGTACAGCCTTTTTACACCACTACTATATATTATTTGGGACATACTTCCTACAGATAAAATAATGCAACTTCTAAATTAGTTAGAAATTCGTATATTAAACTACATATGCGACTGTTTCCTTCATTTTTCTATGAAATGTGTTCTTTTTTTTGTTTGACAAATCATAGAACACTTGACCTAAAATCAATATATAGTATTAAATGATATAAATGTAACACTATATATTGATCAATAGGCTGAAATATGGTAAATTATCAATGACATCATTTTTAAACATATGAACAATAATACTTCGTGAGAATGTACATACAAAATAGTGATATTAATAAAGGGAGTTGTAGCAATGACTGTTGTGCTAAAAGAGAAAATGAAAGTGAACGTAGAGAGATTAAATAAGGATATTCAACTTTATCCCCAAGTTCATCAAATTTCACCAAACATGAAGTTAACCCACAAAGGGGTTTCAAGGCTCGTAATGCTTGATCGGTACTCGTTTAAAGATACTGAAAAAGTTACTTTATCAGCAGGTGATTTTGTTGTGTTAACGATTAAGGAAGACCCGAAATTTCCTGCCCGTGGCCTTGGGTTTATTGAAGAGATTGATTGGAAGAACAAATTTGCACAAGTAAGGATAGAGGAAGAATATCGTGGTGCACTTGAACGTGCTGAAGAAATTGAAACAGGCATTGTAAAACGCTCACTAGACGTAATTGAAAAGCCGTTGGAGATTTATTATGAGCAAATTGCAAAGCGTAATGCAACTGGGCTTGCATCCGTTGAGTCAACTGAAGAAAAGCGTAAAGAGTGGTTTGAGAAGTATTATGATGAATTAGTTAACCTGAACTTTGTCCCAGCAGGAAGAGTGTTGTATGGTGCAGGTGCTAACACTGATGTGACATATTTTAATTGTTATGTTATGCCATTTGTTCAAGATTCACGTGAAGGTATATCTGAACATCGTAAGCAAGTGATGGAGATTATGAGTCGTGGTGGTGGTGTTGGTACAAACGGTTCCACATTAAGACCCCGCAATACTCTAGCAAAGGGAGTAAACGGTAAGTCGTCAGGGTCAGTGTCTTGGTTAGATGATATTGCAAAGCTAACTCATCTTGTTGAGCAAGGGGGATCACGTCGAGGAGCTCAGATGATTATGTTAGCTGATTGGCACCCAGATATTATTGAATTCATTATCTCGAAAATGCAAAATCCACGTATTTTGAGATTTCTATTAGAAAATACAAGTGATGAAACAATTATAAAATGTGCTCAAGATAAACTAAAGTTTAATCGTTTGACAGAGCAGGACAAAGCAATGTATCAAGGGATTGTTAACTATAAAAACATGCCTGGTCTTGGTGGCTTTACAACAGAGATTATTCATGACGCTGAAGAGAAATTACAAGAAAATGGGACTTACAGTGTGCATAACTCAGAGTTTTTAACTGGAGCTAACATTTCAGTATGTTTAACGAAAGAGTTTATGGAAGCAGTTGAAGCAGACGGTGATTATGATCTTCGGTTCCCAGATGTAGAAAGCTATAATGAAAAAGAAATGCAAGAATATAATGAGAATTGGCATAAAATAGGAGATGTAAGGAAATGGGAAGAGTTAGGGTATAAAGTTCGTGTATATCGTAAAATTAAAGCAAAAGAACTTTGGAATTTAATTAATATTTGTGCTACCTACTCTGCCGAACCAGGCATTTTCTTCATAGATAATGCGAATGACATGACTAATGCAAAGGCTTATGGACAACAGGTTGTAGCAACAAACCCTTGTGGAGAACAGCCTCTTGCCCCTTATTCAGTTTGTAACCTTGCAGCTGTTAACTTAGCAGAAATGGCTGATAAAAATACGAAGACTGTGAATTTTGAAAAACTGAAACAAACGGTTGAAGTAGGCGTTAGAATGCAGGACAATGTTATTGATGCTACGCCGTATTTCTTGCAGGAAAATAAGAAACAAGCATTGGGAGAACGTCGTGTCGGTTTAGGGGTTATGGGACTTCATGACCTGCTTATTTATTGTGAAACAGAGTACGGATCAAAGGCTGGTGACGAGCTAATAGATCAGGTATTTGAAGTAATTGCAACAACTGCATATCGCGCTTCAGTGGAACTAGCGCAGGAGAAAGGAAGTTTTCCATTTCTTGTTGGTGAAACTGAAGAAGATACGATTAGATTGCGTACAGCCTTCACAGAAACTGGTTATATGAAACGTATGCCTGAAGATATAAAAGAAAATATTAAAAAATATGGAATTAGGAACTCTCACTTATTAACGGTAGCACCAACAGGAAGTACAGGGACGATGGTTGGTGTATCAACAGGACTTGAACCTTATTTTTCATTCTCTTACTTTAGAAGTGGAAGATTAGGAAAATTTATTGAAGTAAAAGCAGATATCGTTCAAGAGTATTTAGATGAAAATCCACATGTAGATGCTAATGATTTGCCAAACTGGTTTATTTCAGCGATGGAACTTTCTCCACAAGCACATGCGGATGTGCAATGTACTATTCAGCACTGGATTGATAGCTCGATTAGTAAAACAGTAAATGCACCACGTGGATATACTGTTGAGCAAGTTGAGAGGGTATATGAACGCTTATATAAAGGTGGCGCAAAAGGTGGGACTGTTTATGTCGACGGAAGTCGAGATGCACAAGTACTTACTTTAAAAGCAGAAGAAAATACTGTCGATAAGAAAGATGCAGAAATTCCTTCACGAGATTCAGTAAAAAGCCACGTAGTCTTAGTAGATACAATTAATGATTTGCGGTCGACTGATGTAACAATTGGATCTGAAATTGGTAATACATGTCCAGTTTGTCGTAAAGGAACAGTCGAAGACCTTGGGGGCTGTAATACATGTACTAATTGTGGTGCACAATTAAAATGTGGACTATAACGAGATAACACTACTTTATTCAACAAGTTAGCAAGGGTGGATGTTTACATACTCCATCCTTTTTCTTTTAGCAAAGCTCTTTACGTAAACTCTGTTGCTATCGTTATCAAATTCGTACCATAAAAAGTATACAGAAGAAAAGGTGTCACGAACGCAAGTTGACGACTTGTTTATTTGTTAATACGAAAAACAACAATCAATGCGGAAACAGCATATGAAAAAAACAAGTGAAATTCCCTTGTAACACTTCTCCATATATTGTACACTTTTAATGATTATTGTTATAAAAATGGAGTAATTGGAGGGTATATCATGCCTACACCAAGTATGGAAGATTATATAGAACAAATCTATATTTTAATAAAAGATAAGGGTTATGCGAGAGTTTCAGATATTGCCGAAGCTTTGTCTGTACATCCCTCCTCAGTTACAAAAATGGTACAAAAACTAGACAAAGATGAATATCTCATATATGAAAAATATCGAGGATTAATGTTAACCACAAAAGGAAAGAAAATTGGTAAACGCTTAGTTGATCGCCATGAATTGTTAGAACAATTTTTACGAATTATCGGTGTAAATGAAAGTGAAATTTACAATGATGTTGAGGGCATTGAGCATCATTTAAGCTGGAATGCAATAGACCGGATCGGTGACGTTGTACAATATTTTGAAGAAGATGCAAATAGAGTTGAATCCTTAAAGCGTATTCAACAAAAAACAGGTGAGAATCCTTCATAAAATAAGAGTAAGAATATACGTATCATCCCCATGTCAACTTAACTAAAAAAATGACTTATGTTAGAGAGGCCTTTTCTCGATATTCAATCGAGAAGAGGCCTTTAAATTTCTCTTTAAGCATGCTAAAATACATCATTCTAAACTTATAAACTGTTAGGAATGCTTTAATCCTTGCTTTTGAGTGTTCTACATACAATTCCCTTTTTCAAACAACTATTGATACAAGCGTTATCACGACAATTTTTCTACTTATTAAGAAGATGTATCCGTGCTGTTTTGTTCTAATTGATTCTACTTCTGATTAGACATGTAGAAGATGCATTTCTTTTAGGGGGAGTAGAGATGTATATTGATGGAGTGTTTTCGGGTGGTGGCATAAAAGGGTTTTCATTAATTGGCGCCTATCAAGCAATAGAAGAAAAAGGCTTACACTTCACAAGAGTTGCTGGAACGAGCGCTGGAGCAATTATTGCTGCATTTATTGCTTCCGGATATAGCAGTAAGGAAATACTTTCAATTATGGAGGAAGTAGATGTAAAGACATTTTTAGATGCTCGTAAATCAATTTTGCCTGCTGCAATTGGCAAGTGGATTCAACTCTATTGGAGAATGGGATTGTATAAAGGCGATGAATTAGAAAAGTGGGTTGGCAGAGAATTAAGGAAAAAAGGTGTACGTACTTTTAGGGATTTACCTAATGGTTCGCTGCGTTTTGTTGCATCAGATTTAACAAATGGAAAAATGCTTGTCTTGCCAAATGATCTTCCTAAATATGGAATGAACCCAGATAGTTTCTCTGTTGCAAAAGCAGTGAGAATGAGTGCTAGCCTACCATATTTTTTTGAACCAGTAAAATTATTAGTAAAAGGAAAACCTGTGATTGTTGATGGAGGAGTTTTAAGTAATTTTCCTATCTTTTTGTTTGATGAAGAAAAGAAACTGAAAAAACGACCTGTACTAGGTATTAAATTAAGTGCGAAAGAGAGTGAACAACAGAATAATAAGATAAATAATGCAATTGAGTTATTTCCAGCATTATTTGAGACAATGAAGGTAGCACATGATGAACGTCACATCTCGCGAAGACACGAAAGAAATATAATCTTTATTCCAATGAATCATACAGTTACAACTGAATTTTCAATTTCTGATGAAAAAAAGCAGGAGTTAGTGAAGCTTGGGTATGAGCAAACAAGTAGTTTTTTAAAAAAATGGTCCTATTAGTAGTGGTATATAGAAAAGAGAGTAGCTCAAATGCTTGGCTAATAGTTACTAAAAAAAAGAAGAACCAAGCTGTTAAAATGATGCTCGGTTCTTCTTTTTTCCTTTTTTTCCTTCTATAACAGTTAAATGTGGATGATTTTTACGCTTTTGAATGTTAGGGTGAGCAGCTTTGTTGGATTGAACAGATTTTGACATTGGTCTAGCTACTTGGTTGTTTCGACTACGTTCATTATATCGCTTTTTTGATTGCTTCACTGCTTTCTTGTATGCAGAATGTTCAGTATTTCTTTTGTTATTACCAGATAGTAACTGCAAAATCATATAAAAAATACCAAAAACAATCAGTCCCGTTATAAGAGTTAAAATAAGTGTTTCAGGTCTATTAAAAAGCACGTACAACAATCCCAGGCCACTTAAACTAATTATTATAATCATTGGTAAAGACGAGCGACGTTGCAACGAATCCACCTCCCTAAACATTCTATATAACTATTGTATTAACCAAAATAGGTCAAGTTGACAAATGTTATACAATTTCTTCAGTTTTATTTATAGCATTAGGGTCATTTTCTAAACGTAATAATTCATTAAATGAAGCAATGGCTACTTCAACTTGACTATCAGTTGGCTCTTTCGTCGTTAGTAATTGCAGCCATAATCCAGGATACCCTAAATAACGAAGCAATGGGATATCGCGTAATTTATTGGTAATTTGCAACACTTCAAACGAAATTCCTAATACTACTGGAATTAATGCGAGTCGATTCACAACTCTAAGCCATAACGGTTCTGTTGCAACAAATGGAAGCATGTAGACAAAAACGCCAACTATCACAGTAAATATAATAAAGCTACTGCCACAACGATAGTGTAATCTTGATTGATTTTGAACATTTTGGACTGTTAGTGGTAAGTCACTTTCAAATGCATTAATTACTTTATGTTCTGCTCCGTGATATTGAAAAACACGCCTAATGAGAGGAGTTAATGAAATAAAGTAAATATAAGCTAACAGCAATAATAATTTAAAAAATCCTTCAACTAAAATTTGTGATAAATCAGATGAAAAAATTGGACGAGTAAGTTCCGCCAAAAAAACTGGAATCAAAGTAAAAATAAATTTACCAAATAAAAATGATAGAATACCTACTGCGGCAACACCAAGTATCATTGCTAACTTTGACTCAGATTGTGAATGATCAATATTTTCATCTTCACTAGGATCGACATCGTATCTTTCTGTTGAGAAATTAAGATGTTTTGATCCATTTGCACTTGCTTCAAGAATTGCAATAATTCCTCTAAGAAAAGGAATCTTTTTCATAGTCGTTAAAGCTTGTTTTGATTTCCTAGGTAGCCGAAAATATTCAATTGATTGATCTTTTCTTCGTATTGCTGTTACATAGTGACGTTTTCCACCAAACATGACACCTTCTACAACAGCTTGGCCACCGTAAACCGGTTTGTTTTCTTGAGACATTCAATTCACCAACCTAAAAAATTCATTGAGAAACTTCATCCTATGTATATTTTACAAGAAAATAATAAAAACCTCTAGGTTGATGTGTCAATTGTTAAGGCTCTTTTCGTAAATTTTGTTGATATTTTTTATTATAGTAGAGCAATTTGAGAGATTTTACACGATTATTAATGTATTAAGAAGAACTCCTTTGCTAAATACATACCTATTTCATATCTGAATAGTATAAAAATCATACGAAAACAAGCGATGTAAATATATTATACCCGTTACAATATATATTTACACATCTCTGCTAAAATTTCCTATTTGTACCACAGTTATAATTTACAAATATAAAGAAAATGAGGGGATATACTAGTATAAGAGGTGACTAAATATGGAATCAGAGCAACAAACATTAGAGCAAAATCAAAAGGAAACCCCGCTGCCACTTGTTACAAAGGTTATAGTAATAGGTTTATGTGGTGGGTTATTATGGAGTTCAATCTCGTACTTGGCGTACATCCTAAATTTTACTGAATTGAGTCCTAACCTTGTGTTATTACCTTGGGCAATAGGAGATTGGAAAAACCAGGTTTTAGGAAATGTGATTGGCATCATTGTTATTGGTCTTTTGTCAATCTTAACAGCATTGCTATATTATGGATTATTTAAGAAATACGACAATCTTTGGGTTGGGATATTATATGGAGTTGGTTTATGGTTACTTGTATTTTATTTATTTAATCCAATATTTCCTAGTTTAAAAGACATGAACGAACTTTCAAGGAACACTGTTATCACTACAATCTGTGTTTACATATTATATGGTGTATTTATCGGATACTCCATTTCTTTTGAAGTGAATGAACTTAATGATCAAAGTCATCCGCAACAACCTTCAACAGAGAATGAATAGTTGTTAAAATATCTCTTTTCATATAATTTTATTCCTATTGAAATAAAATTAAAACAGCAAGTTGAGGCTAAATATGACTATCCTCTTTTAAAGAGAAGAAAGGACGTCAAGCTTGTAAACGTTTTTTATTTCTTCGAACGAAAAAATCATCAATTGAAAACAGCATTTGTAATCTTTGTGGCTATATTTTAATCAAATAACATTGGTATTAAAGAAAACTCCGTAAAGGAAAAAGCGACTGAAAGAAGCTTCAGTTTATGGTAGAATGTTCTATGATTGAACATTTCTTGTGCAAGGAGATAAAAAGCTATGAATCGAGTCTTACTGATTAACGGACCTAACCTTAATCGGCTTGGTAAAAGGGAACCAACAGTATATGGAGTTGAGACATTAGAATCATTAGAAAAAAAATTAGATATATTTGCAAAGGACCAGCAGGTAGAACTTCATTGCTTCCAATCAAATCATGAAGGTGAAATCATAGATAAAATTCATCTTGCAGCAGATAACTATGATGGGGTGATCATTAATCCAGGTGCCTTCACTCATTATAGCTATGCAATTTTAGATGCGATTTCAAGTATCTCTACACCTGTCATAGAGGTCCATATTTCAAATGTTCATGCTCGTGAGTCATTTCGACATGTGTCAGTAACAGCTCCTGCTACAATAGGACAGATTGTTGGCCTTGGTACCTATGGTTATAAACTTGCTTTATTAGCATTAATAGAAAATATAAGGGGAAGTGAAAATAATGAGTAAATTAACAAAACTCCGCGAACAATTTTCCTCACACGATATCGATGGATTGTTAATTACCAATGGCTATAACCGTCGATATATTACAGGTTTTACTGGAACTGCAGGTGTAGCACTAGTTAGCTTACATAAGGCGGTTTTTATTACTGATTTCCGCTATGTTGAACAGGCAAATAAACAGATTCAAGGCTTTGATATTGTTCAGCATACAGCTCCCATTATGGAAGAGGTTGCAAAACAAGCAGAGTTGATGGGGATTAAAAAATTAGGATTCGAACAAGATAACATGACCTTCTCTACATATAAATCATATGAAAAGGAGTGCAGTGCAGAGTTAATTCCTGTTTCAGGTGCGATTGAAAAGTTACGGTTGATAAAGTCGGAGTCTGAGATTAAGATATTAAAGGAAGCTACGCAAATAGCTGATGCTGCCTATAAACATATTTTAGAATATATTAGACCGGGAATTACCGAGTTAGATGTGTCAAATGAGCTTGAATTTTTCATGAGAAAGCAAGGAGCCGTTTCTTCTTCGTTTGATATTATTGTGGCTTCTGGTTATCGTTCAGCTTTACCACATGGTGTTGCTAGCGATAAAGTGATTGAAAAAGGGGAGTTTGTTACATTAGATTTTGGAGCTTATTACAAAGGGTATTGTTCGGACATTACAAGAACAGTAGCAGTAGGTGAGGTAAGCGAAGAGCTTAAAAATATTTATCATATCGTTTTAGAAGCACAAATGCGTGGAATGAAAGGAATCAAGCCTGGTATGACAGGTAAAGAAGCTGATGCATTAACACGTGATTTTATTCAGGAAAAAGGTTATGGTGAATATTTTGGACATTCAACAGGTCACGGATTAGGTATGGAAGTACATGAAAGTCCATCTCTTTCTTTTAAATCTGATACAGCACTAGTACCTGGAATGGTCGTCACAGTGGAACCAGGTATATATGTTGCTGGTCTTGGTGGGGTACGAATAGAGGATGATACAGTTATTACTGAGGATGGAAATGAATCACTTTCTCATTCAACAAAAGAGCTAATTATATTGTAACCTTCATTTAGTAGGGTTTGAAATACACATAACAAAAATGGGAGGATATAACAGAGATGATTTCAGTTAATGATTTTAGAACAGGATTAACGGTAGAAGTAGACGGAGGTATTTGGAGAGTAATAGATTTCCAACACGTAAAACCAGGAAAAGGAGCAGCGTTTGTTAGATCTAAGCTTCGTAACCTTCGTACAGGTGCTATTCAAGAAAAAACTTTCCGTGCAGGTGAAAAAGTAGGGAAAGCACAAATTGATAATCGCAAAATGCAATATTTATATGCAAATGGTGATCAACATGTATTTATGGATAATCATACTTATGAACAAATTGAGTTACCTGAGACTCAAATCGAATATGAATTGAAATTCTTAAAAGAAAACATGCCAGTTGCTATCATGATGTATCAAGGTGAAACAATCGGAGTAGAACTACCGAACTCTGTAGAATTAGTCGTAACAGAAACAGAGCCTGGTATTAAAGGCGATACTGCTTCTGGAGGATCAAAGCCAGCAACTATTGAAACTGGGCTAATTGTTCAAGTTCCATTCTTCGTTAACGAAGGGGATAAGTTAGTCATTAATACTACAGATGGTACTTACGTTTCACGCGCATAATGTTTGAAAGCAATCGAAGCTGATTACCAATCTGAGTTAAAATGCTAAAAAAATATATTCAATATAAAACACCCATGTACTTGAATAAGTTGTACATGGGTGTTTTTTTGTAAGCTTTTTCCGAGATGACTAATCTAACTTAGTGAAAACAGTCGGCTCCGCATTTCAGAATTGTCTAGCTTCGCCTCCATGCCTCTCGAGGTCACTTCAGCCATACACCCGAAGTCAAAAAACGCCTTCTAGTGTATGGCTTCCAGTGCTTGTCGAGGCAAAACAGTCGGCTCCGCATTTCTAAATTGTCTAGCTTCGCCTCCATGCCTCTCGAGGTCACTTCAGCCATACACCCGAAGTCAAAAAACGCCTTCTAGTGTATGGCTTCCAGTGCTTGTCGAGGCAAAACAGTCGGCTCCGCATTTCTAAATTGTCTAGCTTCGCCTCCATGCCTCTCGAGGTCACTTCAGCCATACACCCGAAGTCAAAAAACGCCTTCTAGTGTATGGCTTCCAGTGCTTGTCGGGGATGAATAATGCGCTTCCGCTTTTCTTCATTGTCCATCTCCAGACCCCATCGGCTAGAGTCGCTTCGCTCCAACACACGAAGGTAAAAAGGACCTTCATGTGTTGAAGTTCCAGTGCTTATCGCCGATAAGCGAGTGCCTTCCGCATTTCTATTTGTCTAGCTCCAGCGCATATCCCCTCGAGGTCGCTTCGTCATATCAATCGAAGGCAAAAAGCGCCTTCAAGTGATATAACTCCAGCGCTTGTCGGGGATGAGCAATGCGCTTCCGCTTTTCTTCATTGTCCAGCTCCAGACCCCATCGGCTCGATGTCATAAGCCAAGTCGTCAAGAAGGTTAAAGAACAACCTTCCATCCGGCTTTTCTTATGCTTGTCGCCAATAAGCAAGTGCCTTCCTCTTTTCTATTTGTCTAGCTCCAGCGCATATCCCCTCGAGGTCGCTTCGTCAAGGCAAAAAGCGCCTTCAAGTGATATAACTCCAGCGCTTGTCGGGGATGAGCAATGCGCTTCCGCTTTTCTTCAATAGTTGCAGTCATAAAGTGGTCAAGCTGACCATACATTGTGTTATAAGGACATTCAAGGAGAAGTAGGGTTTTAGCAAAGACTCATTTATGAAGAGTATGAAATTTTTGGGATGTTCGTTAAATAGGGGGTGGAAAAATGGATGAGGTTTATAATGTGTTGCCACAGTCAATCTCTCTTCTTCTTACAAAATATTCTCCATCGACCCTCAAAAAAATAGAAGAAATACGAGTAAGAGTTACGAAACCATTGGAAGTTATCATTGAAGGTAAACCACAGTTTCATCCATATTTGGTTACACATGAGGATGGACGCCAACTTCTAAATAAAATCAGCCAATATTCAATTTATACGTTAGAAGAGGAGCTTAGGAGAGGGTACATTACAATTGAAGGTGGACATCGGGTTGGCTTGGCAGGAAAGGTTATAACAGAAAATGGGAATGTGAAAGCGATTCGAAATGTGTCTTCTTTTAATATTCGAATTGCAAAGCAAAAGATAGGTGTGGCAAATCATTTAACTAATTATTTATATAACAACCGATGGCTAAATACTATTTTAATCGGTCCACCGCAGACTGGAAAAACAACTCTATTGAGAGATATTACGCGGATAATAAGTTTAGGGATAGCTGATGAGAATATCCAGTCGTGCAAGGTAGGTATAGTTGATGAACGTTCTGAAATAGCTGGTAGTGTCAATGGTATCCCACAGCATGACCTTGGAGAAAGGGTAGATATCCTTGATGCTTGTCCAAAAGCAGAGGGTATGATGATGATGATTCGTTCTATGAGCCCTGATGTACTAGTAGTAGATGAAATAGGTAGAGTAGAAGATAGTGAGGCGATATTAGAAGCAGTAAACGCAGGGGTGAGATTATTTGTGACTGTGCATGGATACGAATGGCAGGATTTAAAAAAGCGTCCATCTCTTAGGCCCATTCTTGAAATGGAAGTGTTTGATCGGTTTATAGAATTGACGAGAAGGAATGGTCCAGGGACTGTTTCGCGAGTATTGAATGCTAGAGGTGAAAACATCATGAATAAAGTGAGAGTGACCTAAATGAAGTTTCTTGGTGCAGTGATAATACTAATTGCTTCTACGTGGACAGGTTTTGAAGCTGCTAAGCAATTAACGGAGAGACCACGTCAACTTAGGCAGTTAAAGGTGGCATTACAATCACTCGAGGCAGAAATCATGTATGGTCATCTTCCGCTGCATGATGCAGCTATGAATTTGGCAACACAACTTCAAAAACCACTCTCCTGGTTGTTTGAGGGTTTTGCGAAAAATCTAGAGGCAAGTGATACAAGTGTAAAAGATGCTTGGAATAAGAGCTTACAGGAAGTATGGAAGTTTACATCTTTAAAAGCAGGAGAAATGGAGATACTTAGGCAATTTGGCGAGACTCTTGGTCAGCACGACCGTACTTCACAACAAAAGCATATACTGTTAGCTTTAAATCATTTAGAAAGAGAAGAGAATGAGGCGAAGGAACAACAGCTACGATATGAAAAAATGGTAAAAAGTTTAGGATTTTTAGGTGGTTTATTACTAATAATTTTATTGCTGTAGTGATTAGGAGGAGAAGTACATCGTGGGCATAGATGTGGATGTCATATTTAAAATAGCTGGCGTAGGTATAGTAGTTGCATTTCTCCATACAATTTTAAAACAAATGGGAAAAGAAGATTACGCACATTGGGTAACCTTATTAGGTTTTGTTTATATTTTGTTTATGGTAGCTTCAATTGTCGATGACTTATTTAAAAAAATTAAGTCAGTCTTTTTGTTTCAAGGGTAAGCGAGGTGTTTAGTCATTGAGATTGTTCAAATTGTTGGTATTGGTTTGATTGCTACGTTCTTAGCGATGATTGTCAATGAACAAAAACCATCATTTGCATTTTTACTAGTTGTGTTTGTGAGCTGTATTATTTTTCTATTTCTAATAGATCAAATCTATGAAGTTATTCGAATGATAGAAAAAATAGCTGTGAATGCTAATGTGAATATGGTATACATCGAAACGATCATGAAGATTATTGGAATTGCATATATAGCAGAATTTGGTGCGCAGATTACTAAAGATGCAGGTCAAGGAGCAATTGCTACTAAGATAGAATTAGCCGGCAAAATTTTAATTTTAACGATGGCTATCCCTATTTTAACTGTCATCATTGAAACGATCATAAGATTAATCCCATCAATATGAAACATATGGATAGAGGGGAAATTAAATACCTTGCATGCTAATGTTCTAGAAGAGTTCACTTTGTGTAGGAGGTAAACAAATTGAAGCAACTATGTTTAATATTTTGCGCTTCAGCTTTGTTTTTGTTTTTTTTCTTTCCGAATAATGTACAAGCTTCTTCCCCTCAACAAGATTTTGTTGATCAACAGTTGGAGGCACTTGGGATTGAAGAAATTAAACAGTTTTGGGATGAAATAGTGACGAAGTATGGTGGCTTTTTACCAGAAAGCCAAAAAGGCAGTTTTTTTGATTTTGTTCGTGGTGAGAAAGAATTCTCAATTCAACAGTGGTTAATGGGGTTAGTAAAATTTTTATTTTACGAACTTGCCGCAAATGGAAAACTATTAGGAACTTTACTAATGCTAACAATCTTAAGTATGTTTTTGCAAACAGTTCAAAATGCTTTTGAACAGCAAACGGTTAGTAAAGTGGCTTATGCTCTCGTATATATGGTGCTAATCATCATTGCTTTAAACAGCTTTCATATTGTTATCCAATTTACGAAAGAGGCAATAGAAATCATGACGAATTTCATGATTGCGTTAATTCCGCTTTTACTAGCACTAATTGCTACTTCTGGGGGCATTATCTCAGCTGCTTTTTTTCATCCGATCATTCTTTTTTTGATGAACACAAGTGGTTTACTAATAAATTATATTGTGCTACCCCTATTATTCTTATCTGCATTATTAAGTATTGTAAGTACACTAACTGACCATTATAAAGTAACGCAATTGGCTCAATTATTAAAAAGTATAAGCATTGGCTTGCTCGGTACTTTTTTAACTGTATTTCTAGGCGTTATTTCAGTTCAAGGATCATCCTCTGCGGTGACAGATGGAATCACTATTCGTACTGCTAAATTTGTAACAAACAATTTTGTCCCTGTCATTGGTCGGATCTTCACTGAAACGACTGATACAGTCATAAGTGCATCTTTACTATTAAAAAACACTGTCGGTATAGTTGGAGTAGCAATATTGTTATTAATTGCGGTATTCCCAGCGCTGAAAATATTATCAATAGCAGTTATTTATAAATTGACTGCAGCTTTGATACAACCTATTGGCGGTGGTCCTGTTATAGATTGCTTAGATATTATTAGCAAAAGTATTATCTATATTTTTGCTGCTTTAGCAATCGTATCACTTATGTTTTTTCTAAGTATTACAGTAATTATTGCAGTTGGAAATATGACTATGATGGTGAGGTAGTTTTTTATAGCTGATGAGGTGAATGATGTGGAGTTTTTGCTTGAATGGATTACAAATGTCATCTTGTTTCTTCTTCTTGCAACAGTCATAGATTTATTAATTCCGGATACTAGCATACAAAAATATGTCAAAATGGTCACTGGTTTATTATTAATTACAATTATAATTACCCCACTTCTTCAACTACTGTCAACAGACATCGACCAAATCTTTTCATCAATGAATACAAAATCAGAGTTTCAAGAAGAAATGTTAGAAAATGAAATTGAAATGAAGAAAAAAGAAATACAAGCATCACATCGTGCATATATTTTAGAACAAACGGCTGTCCAAATGAAAGAAGATGTGGAAGAGGAGTTGATAGAAACGTATGGATACATGATTCAAGATATAGAAATCTTTCTTACTGATGACACAGTAACCGGAGTCGAAGTGATGGTGACAAAATATCATGCAGATGGAGTTACAGTTCCAGTTGTGAAATCAATTAGTATAAATACCTCCCAACCAATGAAGAAAAATAACAAGTCAGTAGCAGAACAAGATATTTCTAAGCATTTATCGGACGCATGGGAAATTGATTCAGAACTCATACATGTACAAATGGAAGGGGGGAGTAGTTAACAAGTGGAGAAAAATAGAGGGTTTATACAATGGATACAAAACTTCCTTTCAAAAAATAATGGTAGCAATGATAAAACAAAATCTAAGTATATATATGTACTTATATTGTTAGTATTGGGTGTCGTTTTAATACTATTAAATAATGTGATGTTTCCTAGTGAAGAAGCTTCATATACGAATCCATCTTTGTTAACTGAAGAGCAAAAGGATACACCTGTTTTTGGCGCGAAAAATACGCAAGATGAATCAATGAGTGATTATGAGACGAACTATGAAAATCAATTAAAGGATCTATTAGAACAGGTAGAGGGTGTAGGAGATGTAGCAGTTAGTGTTAACTTAGACTCAACTGAAATAAATGTGCTAGAGAAAAGCACTACAACATCGACCCAAACGACAAAAGAGACTGATAGAGAAGGTGGAAAAAGAGAAGTAGAAGATTGGTCTGTTGATGAACAAGCCATAATTATACGAGACGGTGAGAAGGAGACACCTATTGTTTTAACAACGAAAAAGCCTAAAGTTCGTGGGGTTCTAGTAGTTGCGAAGTTAGAAGATATGCAAGCTAAAAAAAGGGTGAAGGATGCAGTTATAAAATTGTTAGATGTACCTAGTCATAGAGTAGAAGTATTGCCGAAAAAATCTGAGGGGGAATGAGTAGATGCTTTTAAAAAAACAAACTGTATGGTTGTTAACGATGGTGGCTTTGGTTCTAATATTATCTGTATATTATATTACTAGTGATGGCGGAACGAGAAATGATTTAGCTTTTATTAATCAAGAGATGGTAGAAGAAGAACAATCTGGAACTGTAGTAGAAATTAGTGAACAAGGAAGTATGAGCGATATGGTAGAAGGATTGGAAGAAGATTCTCTTACTTTGTCTGCTGACGATTGGATTATAGCAAAACGCATGCAGCTACAAGATATAAGAAGTAAAGAGATGGAGAAATTACAAGACATTGCAGCTTCAAAAACTGCCACGATTGCTCAAATTAACGAGGCAGCAAGTAAACTTGAGGAACTTGAAACATTAAGTGCAAAAGAAGATACATTAGAAGTGTTAATTGAGTCCATGGGCTATGTTGCTGCACTTGTTGAGACAAATGGAAATAATGTGGAAGTAACTGTGCAGGCAGAAGCTTTATCTGCGAGCGAGGCTAATGCGATCATCAAGAAGGTGAATGAGGAATTTCAAGAAAGGAAAGATGTGCTAGTTAAGCACAATCCATAAAAAACATCATAGGTAACTGATTGATAGTATTTGTAAAGGTAATATAAATGTAAGTGGAAAAATATTTTTTAACCCAGCCGGCATAAGCGCCAGCTGGGTTTTTACGTACTTTAAAGAAAATAGTGTAGAATAATTTTTATACGAATGTTGTTAAACTGTTGAATTGAAATAGGTGTCTATCGTATGATGATGGTATGAGATACTAGAAACAAGTATAAGTTAAATAAGGAGTGCTCATATGTTGAAAATTCAAGAGATTCGAGAATTAATTAAACTAGTTGACCAATCAAATATTGACGAATTTGTTTATGAGAATGAAGGTTCAAAAATTAAAATGAAAAAACAAGGGACCGTTACTAAACAAATCATTAGTAACATTGCTGTTGAGGAAGCGCAAAAGCATCAACCTGTTGCACCAACAACTGAACTAAGTTCAAGTCCGGTGTCAGAAGTTACCGCTGAAAGCAGTAACGAACGCGTGGAAAAAGAAAGAAAAGATATTGAAGAACATACAGATTTACATAAGATTACTTCTCCAATGGTTGGAACTTTTTATGCTGCTCCATCACCTGATAGTGACAAATACGTTTCAGTAGGTGATAGTGTGCAAAACAACACAGTAGTTTGTATTGTAGAGGCAATGAAGTTATTTAATGAAATTGAAGCAGAAGTAAAAGGAGAAATCGTAGACATTCTTGCAGAAGATGGCCAACTTGTAGAATATGGTCAGCCCTTGTTCCTTGTGAAGCCTGTGTAAGTGAGTTTTCAATAAGAGAACAAAGAGGATGGAGTAGAACAGGAGAGAATGACGAATGATAAAAAAATTATTAATTGCAAACAGGGGTGAAATTGCTGTACGCATCATTCGAGCATGTACAGAGTTGGGAATAGAAACTGTTGCAGTATTTTCTGAGGCTGACCGTGACGCATTACATGTACAAATGGCAGACGAGGCTTATTGTATTGGACCTACCGCGTCAAAAGATAGCTATTTAAATTTTACAAATATTATTAGTGTAGCAACACTTACAGGTAGTGATGCTATTCATCCTGGCTACGGTTTTTTAGCTGAAAATGCAGATTTCGCAGATCTATGCAGGGAATGTAATATTACATTTGTTGGTCCAAGCCCAGAAGCGATCAACAAAATGGGTACTAAGGATGTAGCTAGAGAGACTATGAAGGAAGCTGATGTTCCAATTGTACCTGGGTCCCAAGGTATAATTAATAGTACGGATGAAGCAGTACGATTAGCTAACGACATTGGATATCCTGTTATTATCAAAGCGACAGCGGGTGGTGGAGGAAAAGGCATTCGTGTCGCAGAAGATGAACAAGAATTAATAAATGGTATCAACATTACTCAACAAGAGGCAGCTACTGCGTTTGGGAATCCTGGAGTTTATATTGAAAAATATGTTCAAGATTTTCGTCATGTAGAGATTCAAGTATTAGCCGATAACTATGGAAATGTCATTCATTTAGGTGAACGTGATTGTTCGATTCAACGTCGTCTCCAAAAGCTTGTAGAGGAAACACCGTCACCTGCACTAAATGAAGAAATACGTGAACGAATGGGAAGTGCAGCAGTTAAAGCGGCTGCAGCTGTAAACTATTCAGGAGCAGGAACGGTAGAGTTTATTTTTGACTATAACGAAAACGCGTTCTACTTCATGGAAATGAATACGAGGATTCAAGTTGAGCATCCAGTTACAGAGATGGTAACAGGAGTTGATTTAATAAAAGAACAAATCCGTGTAGCTTCTGGAGAAAAGCTAGCATACACTCAAGAAGACATTACATATACTGGATGGTCAATTGAATGTAGGATAAATGCAGAAAATCCTGAGAAGAACTTTATGCCTTCACCTGGAAGAATTAATATGTACTTACCGCCAGGAGGCTACGGGGTTCGTGTAGATTCGGCAGCATATCCTGGGTATATGATTCCACCATATTATGACTCAATGATAGCAAAATTAATTACCTATGGAAAAACTAGAGATGAAGCAATTGATAGAATGAAAAGGGCATTAAAGGAATTTGTAATCGAAGGAGTTCATACAACTATACCTTTTCATATGAATTTGTTAGAACATGAAAAATTTGTAGAAGGAAATTTTAATACTAAATTTCTTGAATTATATGATGTAATGGGCAATAAATAAAAATATAGGAGGTGTATTAAAATGGAAAGCAACTTATTAGAAATGAACCAAGGGAATAATAGTTTAGGGAAAATCGAAATTGCTCCTGAAGTAATTGAGGTTATAGCAGGCATAGCTGCATCTGAGATTGAGGGTATTGCACAAATGCGAGGAAACTTTGCTTCTGGAGTAGTTGAGAGGCTAGGTATAAAAAATCATGGTAAAGGTGTTAAGGTTGAACTCACTGAAGAGGGTGTTTCAATAGACGTGTACTGTATGGTGAAGTTTGGAGTTTCGATCCCGAGTATAGCTCATCAAGTACAAGACAACGTGCGTCAGACACTATTGAATATGACTGCTTTGGATGTTGATGAAGTTAACATTCACGTAGTAGGAGTTCAATTTGATAACCCAACACAAGAGACTGAAATAGAAGAACTTTAATACAGCTACAAACTATTGTTATTATCGTTTGAAAAACTAACTAATGACTAAAAAGGGTCAAACCCGCTACCCACCTTTGTATAATGAATGATTCTGAAGATATTATACAAGGTTTTAGGAGTAATGTGGTTTGATCCTTATTTTTGCGTTTTTTAGTATATGCTTGAGTGTGTTATTGACCTTATTTTCAATGAGATGGAGTACAAACTTTGACTGCTTACTTGATGTTCAAATATACTGCAGTGAATCAACTATAGAGCTCATCGAGGGAGTTAGGGTAAACACATTTTATTGTTTCAAGAATCGCAGATGTTTTTCGTATTAGAGATCTAGTAGAATGTGCAATCTGCTCGGGGTCATAAAGGCTCAAGAAGGTTAAAGAAACAATCTTCCACTAGTCTTTTTTTTGCTCGTCACCACTCTTTTCTTGGTGTCGAGCTTCAGTATATGACTTCAGCGCTTGTCAGCGATGATCAATGCTCTTCTACTTTAGGTGATTGTACTAAGGTGTTTGAATTGTGTTATGATCATGTTATGATAAATCGACAATATAGTTACTATTTGACAACATTCATAAAATAATGGTACGTGTTGTAGTAAAGTTTATAAAGGAGAAGGAAGTTATGAAACGTCGTACTGCTAGAAAAAAGGCACTACAAGCATTATTTCAAATTGACATAAGTGATATTGAATCAAAGGAAGCTATTGACAATGTAATTGGTGAACAACATAGCGATCCTTTCCTAGAAGAAATAGTCATAGGTGTAGCAAAGCACCAGGCTGAGATAGATGAACATATTCGTAAGCATTTAGAGAATTGGACGATAGAACGGGTAGCAAATGTTGATCGGTCCATATTACGCATTGCGGTGTTTGAAATGATGTATATAGATGAAATACCAACAAACGTAAGTATTGATGAGGCAATTGAATTAGGCAAGCTTTTTGGCGATGAACAGTCTGGGAAATTTATAAATGGTGTGTTATCAAAAATAAGTAATTCGATAAATAGGACATAACAATATTCCAAGGGGTTTTTGTTATATGGGTGAAAAAAAATTTGTAACAGTAACTGCGTTAACAAAATATGTGAAACGTAAGTTTGATGTTGACCCTCATTTACAAGATATATGGGTAAAAGGTGAAATTTCAAACTTCACCTTGCATAGCCGTGGACATATGTATTTCACCTTAAAAGATGAGGGAGCAAAAATTCAAGCAGTCATGTTTGCTAAGCAAAATCGTACGTTAAAATATAAACCTGAAAATGGCATGAAGGTGTTACTCAGGGGAGAAATATCGGTATATCAATCCAGTGGATCATATCAGATCTACGTTAAAGAAATGGAACCTGATGGCATAGGTAGCTTGTATACTGCATTTGAAGAACTAAAAAAAAGGCTTGATGAGGAAGGGCTATTTTTATCTAAGTACAAAAAAAATATTCCTAAGTTTCCACGATACATTGGTGTTATAACATCCCCGACTGGAGCTGCAGTTAGAGATATATTAACTACTATTAAAAGGCGTTATCCTATAGCGAATGTAATAATATTACCAGCTCTTGTACAAGGTGAATATGCACCACAATCATTAGTTGAAAAAATAAAATATGCGAATCAACTAGCATATTTAGATGTATTAATCGTTGGTAGAGGTGGGGGCTCAATTGAAGAATTATGGGCGTTTAACGAGGAAAGCGTTGTAAGAGAAATCTTTGCTTCATCGATACCAGTCATCTCTGCTGTAGGTCATGAGACAGATTTTACGATTTCAGATTTTGTTGCAGATTTAAGAGCACCTACTCCCACAGGAGCAGCTGAAATAGCAGTGCCTAAATTATCCGACGTTGCTGAACGGTTATCACAAAATAAAGTCCGTCTTATAAAGTTGATGAAACAAAGGCTAGTTAATGAAGCAGATCAATTAAATCATATGAAAAAATCATATGCATTTCGGTATCCACAACAACTCTATGCCCAAAAAAACCAAGAGCTTGATCGCATGCTAGAACAGCTTAAACGTACAGCTAGCCGATTAGTTAGCGTGAAACAAGACAGTGCCGAGCATTTAATGAAACGTTTAATCCAAAAGCATCCTAAAGAAATAATTCATAAAGCATTGGAGCAACATTCTTTAACAACAAAAGCTCTCCAAAAAGAAATACAAAATGTTGTAAAGCAAAAGCAACTCTTATTTACCTCTAATGTTTCTAAATTAGATGCTTTAAGTCCACTGAAAGTAATGGATAGAGGATTTAGCCTAGTTTATGATAAAAATGATCTTATAGTAAAAAGTGTTGAAAGAGTAAAAGTGAATGATAGCCTAACAATACAAATGAAAGATGGTAAAGTAGCTTGTGAAGTTTGCAGTGTAGAGGAGCGAATGATAGATGAATAAGGAGATAACATTTGAACAAGCAATGGAGCAGCTTGAAAAGATTGTTGAGAAACTTGAAGAAGGAGATGTTCCTCTGGAGGAGGCAATTGATTTCTTTAAAGAAGGTATGAAACTTTCATCATTTTGTCATGAAAAACTACAAAATGTAGAAAAACAAATGGATCAAATACTTCGTGAAGACGGTGAGCTTGAACCTTTCACTATTCGAGAGGATGAGTGACATACATGCAAGTAGAAGTAGCAGAATATTTGTCGGAACAAAAAAAAGTTATTGAAAAAAATTTATTAACTGGCATACAAGCATTGTCCTCACCTGACATTTTAAAGGAATCTATGAATTATTCTCTTCAAGCTGGTGGAAAAAGACTAAGACCAATGTTGTTACTTGCTACATTACGTGCTTTTAACAAAAATGAAGATCTTGGAATTGATGTGGCTGTTGCAATAGAATTAATACATACATACTCACTAGTTCATGATGATCTCCCAAGCATGGATGATGATGATTTGCGTAGAGGAAACCCTACGAATCATAAAGTGTTTGGTGAAGCTATGGCTATTTTAGCAGGAGATGCATTGTTGACATATAGTTTCCAATTAATTGCTGACATAAACCATCCATCGGTATCACCTGAAGTCAAGTTGTTACTTATATCAAAGCTCGCTCAAGCTGCAGGGCCCGAAGGTATGGTTGGTGGTCAAGTTGCTGACATACAAAGTGAAGGAAAAACACCTTCAATCGAGACGTTGGAATATATTCATAAGCACAAAACAGGTAAGCTCCTTGCTTACAGTGTGATTGCTGGAGCTATACTTGCAGGAGCATCAGATGCGCAATTAAGTGTTCTGAAAGAATTCGCAATGCATATTGGATTGGCATTTCAAATAAGGGATGACATATTAGATATTGAAGGTTCTGAGGACAAAATAGGGAAGCCTATAGGTAGTGATGAAGAACTGGATAAGATGACATACCCAGCTTTATTAACCTTGAGTGGTGCAAAAGAAAAACTGTCTTTCCACATCACTCATGCAAAGTTTAAATTACAGCAAGCGAATATCAATCATGATATTCTAGAATATATATGTGATCTTATTGCAACTAGGGAAAATTAAGCTTAAAATTACGATCAATTGAGAAATACTTAATTTTATGGTATATTTAATTTTAGCTAGGGGTGGTGCAGTATTCTAGTCAAACCACCGTTCCTGAAGGCGGGCCTAAAAATCCGCCAAAGGGCATATCGATGAAGTTCCTTGTGTCGGCTTGAGGCGCCCAGCCTTGGGTTGGTGCTGGGAGTTAAGGTTGCTGGGCGATCCACAATGGCATGTGGGCGTTGACCCAGCTTCCGCGGAGGCCCATACTTGTAGATTTATTAAATCTATGGGATGGGGAATGAACCTGTCACTGTAAGTCAAATTACAAGCAGCGTAGCCTGCCTTGAGTGGAGTTTGAGGGGATTATGGTTTAAGGTATACATCAGTTGGCCATTGATATATGCCTCATCAGTCCATATGAAATCATCTCTGCAAAAGAGGATAAGGATTTGGTTAAGGTTTGTTGAGGAAAACTCCTAGACTGTTCCATTGACATGAAAAGAGGATTATAGTACGGACTAAGTGGTAATCCAGTCTAGCATATGGTGACATAGCTAAAACAAGTTTGAAGGGAAACCGCCAAAGTGGCAACGCTTGGTACTTGCTTGGGAAAACCTACTGGACCTAAGCCGTAATTTTTACTCTTTTCATGACCACCCTACTATACATAATAAATTGACATTTATGTTTGAATATAAGATAGGAAATACGGTTGAATAGGGTGTAGTATACCACATGAAACAAGTTTTTCGACAATCAATAAATTGGAGCATGGGGATTGCCGTTATCACTTTTGTGTTAGCGGCTCTTTTTTCAGTTGTATCTACAAGTATGTTAAGCGGCGTAACTTGGGGATTAGGCATGCTCATCGTTTTAGCAATTGTATTAACTGGAATATTTTTTGATATGATAGGAATAGCTGCTACTGCTGCTAACGAAGTGCCATTTCATTCAATGGCTTCAAAAAAAATAAATGGAGCAAAACCAGCGATCCGAATCGTTCGCAATGCAGATAAATTTGCGAGCTTCTGTAATGATGTAATTGGTGATATATCTGGAATTATTAGTGGAACTGCTTCGGCGGTAGTGATTGTCCAGTTCACTGTATCTTTTCATTATAATGAAGGCTCGTTTTTCCAAATTATTGTATCAGTGATTTTTACAAGTGTAGTGGCTGCATTGACAGTTGGTGGAAAAGCAATGGGGAAATCACTAGCACTTGCATATTCTACAGAGATTATTTTTCAAGTTGGTAAGTTGTTTTATTTTCTTGAAGAAAAGTTTAATATTGAACTATTAAAGGATAAAAAGAAGAAAAACAAGCAAAGAAAAACCAGATGAAGGTGAGTGGTCCTATGGATCTATCGACAATAAAAGATCCTCGTTTTTTAAAAAACTTATCAAGTCACGAACTAGAACAACTAACTGAAGAAATTCGTAAGTTTTTAATTGGAAAGCTCTCGAAGACCGGTGGTCATATTGGACCCAATTTAGGAGTTGTTGAACTGACGATCGCCTTACACAAAGTATTCGACAGCCCTAAGGATAAATTTCTTTGGGATGTCGGTCATCAGTCCTATGTTCACAAAATATTGACGGGTCGTGCCAATGAATTTGATACGCTTAGAAAATATCAAGGCTTATGTGGCTTTCCGAAAATGAATGAAAGTGAACATGATGTTTGGGAAACAGGTCACAGTTCAACATCATTATCTGCAGCGATGGGAATGGTATTAGCTAGAGACCTAAAGAAAACTAATGACATCATTATACCAATCATTGGTGATGGTGCAATTACAGGTGGTATGGCTCTAGAAGCACTAAACCATATCGGTCATGAAAAAAAGAATATTCTTGTAGTTTTAAACGATAATGAGATGTCTATTGCACCGAATGTAGGTGCACTTCATACTGTTTTAGGTCGGCTTAGGACAGCAGGTAAATACCATTGGGTAAAAGATGAATTAGAGATGCTATTGAAGAAAATCCCATCAGTAGGGGGGAAACTTGCAACAACAGCAGAACGTGTCAAAGATAGTCTTAAGTACCTGCTAGTATCTGGAGTGTTTTTTGAGGAGTTAGGATTCACCTACTTAGGACCAGTAGATGGTCATAATTATGAAGATTTATTCGAAAATCTTCATTATGCTAAAAAAACTGAAGGTCCAGTTCTTCTACATGTCATTACCAAAAAGGGAAAAGGCTATTACCCAGCAGAATCTGATAAAGTTGGTACATGGCACGGAACAGGGCCATACAAGATAGAAACTGGTGATTTAATAAAACCAGTGAATACGCCTCCATCTTGGAGTGGTTTAGTTAGTGAAACGGTTCGTAAATTAGCACGCAACGATGATAGAATTGTCGCTGTTACACCCGCAATGCCTGTAGGATCGAAGTTAGAAGGCTTCGCTAGTGAATTTCCTGACCGTATGTATGATGTAGGAATCGCTGAACAGCATGCTGCCACGATGGCAGCTGGCTTAGCAACACAAGGGATGAAGCCTTTTTTAGCGATTTACTCTACATTCTTACAGAGAGCATATGACCAAGTCGTCCACGATATTTGCCGACAAAACTTAAATGTATTTTTAGGAATTGACCGTGCTGGTTTAGTAGGTGCTGATGGGGAAACACATCAAGGTGTATTTGACATTGCTTTCCTCCGTCATATTCCTAATATCGTGCTGATGATGCCGAAAGATGAGAATGAAGGCCAACATATGGTTCATACTGCAATACAGTATGATGATGGCCCAATTGCACTTCGTTTTCCACGAGGTAATGGTCTAGGTGTTGCTTTAGACGAAGAATTGAAAGCAATACCGATTGGTAGTTGGGAAATTCTTAAGGATGGATCCGATGCTGTTATATTAACATTTGGTACGACGATCGGAATGGCTTTGGAAGCAGCCGATATGTTAGCGAAAGAGAATGTTTCAGTACAAGTCGTTAACGCACGTTTTATCAAGCCTCTCGATGAAAAGATGCTAACAACAATATTGAAAAGAAAGATACCGATTGTAACAGTTGAAGAAGCTGTGTTGCAAGGTGGTTTTGGCAGTGCTATTCTAGAATTTGCGCACGACCAAAGCTTTTATGACGCGCATATTGAGAGAATGGGAATTCCGGATCGATTTATAGAGCATGGCAGTGTAAAAGACTTATTGGCAGAAATTGGGCTGACCAGTGAAGCAGTCGCAGATAGAATAAGAAAAAGTATACCTAAAATTCAAAAAAGGGCATAAAAGAATGAAAGTTAAGAAAGAACGAGTAGACGTGTTATTAGTGGAACGTGGGTTAGCTGAGTCCAGAGAAAAAGCAAAACGCTTGATTATGGCAGGGTTAATTTATTCAAACGAAGTTAGACTCGATAAACCTGGTGAAAAAGTTGATGTTACGATTCATTTATCTGTGAAGGGGAACGATCATCCATATGTTAGTCGAGGCGGGTTAAAGCTTGAAAAAGCACTAAAATACTTTGATATAACTGTGGAACATAAAACGATGATTGATATTGGTTCATCTACAGGAGGGTTTACTGATTGTGCTTTGCAAAATGGTGCAAAGCTATCCTATGCCATTGATGTTGGTTATAATCAATTGGCATGGAAACTGAGGCAGGATAAAAGAGTTATCGTGATGGAGAGAATGAATTTTCGTTATATTAAATCAACAGATTTAACAAATGGAATGCCAAATTTTGCATCAATAGATGTATCCTTTATCTCTTTACGCTTAATACTCCCTGTACTTAAAACATTGCTTAAGGAAAATAGTGATGTAGTAGCCCTTGTGAAACCTCAATTTGAAGCAGGTAAAGAATTTGTAGGCAAGAAGGGAATCGTTCGGGATAAAAATGTTCATCTATCAGTATTAAATGCAATTGTTCAATTTGCAGATGAGCAAGGGTATGATGTTATGGATGTTACATTTTCTCCAATAACAGGTGGTGATGGGAATATAGAATTCCTTCTTCATCTTAAATGGTCTGCAACAGACCAGAAAATTGAACAATTTCATACTGAAGTTATTGAAAAAGTTGTAGAGAATGCACATGAAGAGTTAAGGAAAAAATAATTGTTACTACAATGGAATCTTTTTATCTAAGGATTCTGTCGTAACCGTTGTTGTATTGTTAACAAATTAGAACATCAAGATGAGGATATAAATGAGATTTTGTTCTATTGAACAGTTGAAAAGATGCCTCTAGCATGTGTAGGTGTTTAACAACCACCCATGTGGAAACAGCATGGTCTAATTTTAACTATTTTGTAAACAATGCATAATTCAAATATGCACATGCCGACCATTCAGGTAATATAAGATTATGAGTATCACACCTTTATAATGGACGAAATAATTATACATGAGAGGTGCTTAGCATGAACAAGGGGCAAAGACATATAAGGATAAGGGATATCATTACTAATAATGAGATAGAGACACAGGATGAACTAGTTGACATACTGAAGGAAGCTGGCTTTAATGTAACACAGGCTACAGTATCCCGAGATATAAAAGAACTCCATCTAGTAAAGGTTCCAACCATGGATGGAAGATATAAATACAGCTTGCCAGCTGATCAACGTTTTAATCCGTTACAGAAATTAAAAAGATCATTAATTGATGCATTTGTTGGGATAGATGGCGCTAGTCATTTACTAGTAATGAAAACGTTACCTGGCAATGCCCATGCTATTGGTGCTCTAATTGATAACCTTGATTGGGAAGAAATATTAGGAACAATTTGTGGAGACGATACTTGCTTGATTATTTGTAGAACGCCTGATGATAGAGAGATCATATCTCAACGGTTTTTAGATATGCTGTAAGTGAGGTGTGGTATGCTAGCAGAATTAACAATAAAAAACTTTGCAATTATTGACTCCCTTTCGATTTCATTCGATAAGGGACTAACTGTGTTAACGGGAGAAACTGGTGCAGGTAAATCAATTATTATTGATGCCATCCATTTGCTCGCTGGAGGAAGGGGCTCTTCAGATTTAGTGCGTTATGGAGAAAAGAGAGCGGAAATTGAAGGGCTCTTTTTACTCGATGATGATGCCCATTCGTGCTACAATAAAGCAGCAGAATTAGGTATTGAAATAAGTGATGGAATGGTCGTCCTACATCGTGATATGTATACAACAGGTAAAAGTGTTTGTCGAGTGAATGGAAAGCTAGTAACAATTGCTACATTAAGAGAAATTGGTGCTACGTTGGTAGATATACATGGTCAGCATGAACATCAGGAGCTGATGATTGCTGACAATCATTTATATTTGCTCGACCAATATGGCGGAAAGAACATAAAGTCAGCTCTTAGTGAATATGATGTTCTTTATAAAAAATATGTTAAATTAACGAATAAACTCCAAAAACTAAATGACAATGAACAGGAAATGGCACATCGGTTAGATTTAATTCAGTTTCAATCGAAGGAGATTCAAGAAGCGAACCTGATCCCAAATGAAGATGATGAATTGTTTGATGAAAAAACGAAAATTGCTAACTTTGAAAAAATATATGAAGCATTACATAATACTTATCAGTCTCTTTTAGGAGAGCAAAGAGGGTTAGATTGGCTTGGGCTTGCGATGAACCATCTAGATGGTGTCTCCACCTATGATGCAAATTTAAAAGAAGCGTTTGAGACAGTTTCCAATAGTTATTATTTGGTGGAGGAAATTTCATATAAAATACGTAATCAATTAGATGAGCTCGAGTATGACCCAGATCGGCTGAATTTTATAGAAGGACGTTTGAATGAATTAAATCATTTGAAAAGAAAATATGGACGAACAGTTCAAGATATACTTGAATACGCAGCAACAATCGAGGAAGAAATTGATACGATTCAAAATCGTGATAGTCATGTTCTTCAACTGAAAAAAGAACTAGAAGGTATATCAGCTGATTTGTTATTAGAGGCTAAAAATCTTTCCGTTCTTAGGAAGCACTATGCTGAGCTGTTGATTAAAGATATTAAAAGAGAACTTAAACATTTGTATATGGATAAAACGACCTTTGACGTTGCATTGTCAAAAAAAGAGGGGATTCATGAAACATCTTTCTCGAATGAAACTCCTGTGAAATATAAAAAAAATGGCATTGATGAAGTTGAGTTTTTTATCTCAACTAATCCTGGTGAACCATTAAAGCCACTTTCAAAAGTTGCTTCAGGTGGAGAGTTATCTCGAATTATGCTTGCGATAAAAAGTATCTTCTCAAAGCATCAGGGCGTTACGTCTATTATTTTTGATGAAGTTGATACCGGAGTAAGTGGAAGAGTAGCTCAAGCAATTGCTGAAAAAATATATCATGTCTCTGTTGGATCACAAGTGCTCTGTATTTCGCATTTACCTCAAGTAGCAGCAATGGCAGATACACATTTGTTTATTTCAAAAAATACTTCACAAGATCGAACGACAACAAAAGTTACTCATCTTAATAAAAATGAGAAAATAAAAGAAATTGGTCGGATGATTTCAGGTGTCGAAATCACTGATTTAACTAAGAAACATGCAAAGGAATTGCTTGATTTAGCAAAAAATTTTAAAAATGCATGAAAAGCTATCCAAAAACGGCTAGCTTTTTCTCTGTTATATAGTTATAAATGTTCGCTTAGTAGGCTAAATTAATGATGTAGCCATGTAATTAATTTGGTGTGGGTTAGGGCGAGGAGAGTGAAAGTGATTGATAACAGAGAAGATAAGAAAAATAGTTGGTGCTGTTCTCCTTGTTACATTGGTAAGTATACTTTTTTTTGGTCCATTTAAAGAATATGTTGGTTTGCCAAAAAATATTATTGTTTTTGAAGGTCAGCAGCTTAAACTACCTTCTACATTACCTGTAACAGTTAGTCAACAAAACGATAATGATGTATTTTCAGTTTCAAATGCTGAAACTGGTTTAGCCGTTATGGGTGAAGCTTCTGGAAATGGTGAAATGCTTTTAGAGATGGCAGGTATCCCAATTAAAAAAATCAATGTAAATGTTCTTAATGATTTAAAGGTGATACCGGGTGGACAGTCTATCGGAGTCAAGCTAAATTCAATCGGTGTTTTAGTAGTTGGGTTTCATCAAGTTGAAACAGAGGAAGGTAGCGTGTCTCCTGGAGAAAGTTCTGGTGTGAAAATTGGAGACTTAATTACTAAAATTAATGGTAAGGAAATAGAAAAAATGAGTGATGTTGGTCCTTTTGTTAAACAGGCTGGGAAAGAAGAAAAAGCGCTTGAACTAACAATTTCCCGTGATAATGATGAAGTAACTACTACTTTGCAACCAATCAAAGATATAAATGATCACGCCTATCGTATAGGTCTGTATATACGTGATTCAGCTGCAGGAATCGGCACAATGACATTTTATCATCCTGATTCTAAAAAATACGGAGCTTTGGGTCATGTGATTTCAGACATAGATACAAAAAAACCAATTAAAGTTCAAGATGGACACATTGTTCGGTCGACTGTTACATCCATTCAAAAAGGGAGTACAGGGACTCCAGGTGAGAAATTAGCAAGGTTTTCAAAGGATAAAGAAGAGATTGGTACAATTAGTAAAAATAGCCCATTTGGAATTTTTGGTGAATTAACTAAAAAAATTAAAAATGGGATTAATGATCAAGCATTACCAATAGCATTATCACATGAAGTTAAGGAAGGTCCAGCAAAAATACTAACTGTGGTTGATGATGATAAAGTTGAGGAATTTGATGTTGAAATCATTAGCTCGGTTCCACAAAAATTTCCAGCAATAAAAGGTATGGTTATCAAAATTACAGATCCTAAGCTGTTGCGCAAAACAGGTGGTATAGTTCAAGGTATGAGCGGCAGTCCTATTATTCAAAATGGAAAGGTTATTGGTGCTGTAACTCACGTATTTGTTAATGATCCTACAAGCGGGTATGGCGTTCATATTGAATGGATGCTAAATGAAGCAGGGATTGACATTTACGAAAAAAATCAACAAAAAGCGAGCTAAAACAGCTCGTTTTTTACATAATGCTTTAACTGAAATACGTATTTCGACAAAAAGTTTTTTGTTATTTGTCGAATAATGAAAAACATAGGATAATAAAGGTTTTGGGAGAAAAGTATAGATTTTAGAGATTTTATATTATTTTTAAAAAATTAAAGGGATTTCATGTTATGTCGTCGAAATGTTCCATTACACTGAAGTCAGAAAATAATGAATCCTGATTTTATTTGGAGTTCGAGGAGGAAAGTGTGTGAAAAAAATTAAAGTTTGTATTATTGATGACAACAGAGAGTTAGTAAGCCTAATTGAACAATATATTGCTAATCAAGATGATATGGAAGTTGTAGGGGTAGCTTATAACGGGCATGACTGCTTGGATATTTTAAAAAATAATACCCCTGATGTATTGGTTTTGGACATTATTATGCCTCATTTAGATGGTTTAGCTGTCCTTGAAAAAATCCGTGAACAAAGAGAGAATCAACCAAATGTCATTATGCTAACAGCTTTTGGTCAAGAGGATGTTACTAAAAAAGCTGTGGAATTAGGGGCCTCATATTTTATTTTAAAACCTTTTGATATGGAAAATTTAATTAGTCATATTCGCCAAGTTAGTGGTAAAGGTCTTACACATGTTAAACAAACAACAACATTGTATCGCACACAAAATGAGTCTAAGCATAAAAATCTTGATGCAAGTATTACAAGTATTATCCATGAAATCGGTGTCCCTGCACATATTAAAGGATACTTATACCTTCGTGAAGCGATATCAATGGTGTATAACGATATTGAACTATTAGGGTCAATTACTAAAGTACTTTACCCTGATATTGCAAAAAAATATAACACTACAGCAAGTAGAGTAGAACGAGCAATTCGTCATGCAATAGAAGTTGCATGGAGTCGAGGCAATATTGAATCAATCTCGTCATTGTTCGGTTATACAGTCAGTATGTCAAAAGCTAAGCCTACCAATTCAGAATTCATTGCTATGGTTGCTGATAAGCTGCGTTTAGAGCATAAAGCTTCTTGAAAGGGTAAGGGTAATTAAACAAATTATAAGTGAAAAAATCCTATAAATAAGATGTAATTAACAAGAAAAGTACTAATGCCAATATAAATGTATTTAAGTTCTCTTTTTTAAGGGGGCTTTTTTGTTGTGTAAATACCATAAATATTTACAAATATTCTTTAGTTCTAGTACAGTGCAACATTCTGTTGTTTCATTACACTGTTTCGTATAGTTGAATAAACATTTGAAGGTTAACGAAATTTGCATGAAGTATTTTTTTCAATAAATCAGCCTATTGGAGTGATGTTTGCATGGTTTCTGATGTCATTCAATGTTGATAAATCGAAATAGACATTTTTTTGTTTTATTTTCTCCTTTTAAACTTCGAATTATATATACTTAAGTAGTAGTTCCAACTATATAAATTTGTATCATATCTGAAAAAATAGACTCGTTCTAATCTACCATAGTTTTAATATTTATAATTATTTAACAGTAAATAATACCTGAAAATTTTATCTGTTCATTAACCTTTGTCTAAATAACAAATATTGCTTGGAAATAAAAAAAATTCTATTTCTAAATAATAGTATAAATGGATTATTGATAAGTAACTATTCAAGTATTAAGATTCAATTATAAGAGTTTATTGGTAAAGTTTTATTTTTCCATATACATAAAATTAAGAACGGGTGTTACTAATAACTTGATTTATTACTAAATTATATAATGAAAGGTGTATCCTAGAAATGGAACTCTTAAAAAATAACTTTTTTATAATAACAGTTGATGATGATTCAAAAGTTTTTATTAATGTGTTTAAGGCTGGTTATACAATGACTGAGTTTAATAGTCTATTAACTAAGTATCCACGAATCAACATTTCGAAATTTTTACTGCTGAAACAAGCGATTAAAGAAGCTACATGTGAAACTGTGCAGATTGGTGAGTTAAAACCACTGGTTACTTGCAAAATTTCACAGGACAAAATGGTTGCGACAATTCACTTTCATTGTTCAAATGAAGAATTAAATGAGAATAAATTATTATATATTCCTAAAGCAATAGAACTTCTACATTCTAAAAGGGTAACAGATGGTATTTCCCTAGATGTTCTACACCAACAATTAGAAGCCAAAAAAGATATTGTTGTTGCAAGAGGTGTTGAACCAGTTAATGGGGAAGATTCTATTGTTTCATATTATAAGATGTCTGAAAGAAAGCCAACAATTAGAGAAGATGGGAAAGCTGATTATTTTGATATGAATTTTATCGATGTAGTAGAAGCAGGAGAATGGCTTGGAGAAAAAATTCCACCAACAACGGGGAAAGCTGGACGAACAGTTTTAGGAAGTCTGTTATTCCCGAAAAAAGGAAAAGATAAAGTTTTATATTATGATAAAAAAACGGTTAAAAAGGAAGAGTTAGAAAACGGGAAAGTTGTATTAAGAGCTGTTATTGATGGTGTGGTACAAATAGAAAACGGGAAGTTATCTATAGGCGACCATTTAGTCATTAATGGTGATGTTGGTGTCGAGACCGGAAATATAAATTTTGATGGAAGTGTTACGATAAAAGGTATTGTACAAGATGGATATTCGGTAATTGCAACGAAGGATATTTCTATTATGAGTGAAATCGGCATAAGTAGGGTTAAATTAATTCAATCTAAAACAGGTGATGTATTTATTAAAGGTGGTGTGTTTGGAAAAGGTGTTACGAACATTGTTTCAGGACAAGATATTTTTGTTAAATATGCAAATGAGTGTACGCTAACTTCAAAACGAAATATTAATGTCGGTTACTATGCAATTGGGTGTACTATAAAGGCAACTAATTTATATGCCCATGAATATAAGGGGAAAATTATTGGAGGGGAAGTAGAAGCAAGAGCAAGTGTTACAGCGGGTTTTATAGGAAATGAAATGGAAAAACCAACAGTTGTTATTGTAGAGGGTTTTGATCGTGATGAGATTAAAAAAGAGTTGGAAGAACTTCTTAAAAATTATAAAAAAGCAGTTCAAAAAACAGAATCAACAAAAATGCTTCTTGACAACTATAATCATAGTGATTTAGTAGAGAATGACCAAGAGTATGATCGCTTGAGACATAAATTTGATGAACAAGTTACAGAAGTTTCAAACTTTGAACAATCTCGAAAAGGGTTAACCGAATTGTTAAATTTAAAAGGTGATGGGCAAGTATCGATCTTTCAAAAGGTTTATCCGGAAACGTTTATCCAAATTAAGAAACAAACAAAGAAATTGAAAAGTCCAAGTAAAGGAGTTTTCTATGTAGTGGATAAACAACTACATATTGATTGATACGACATAAAAAATAATAAACTAAGCAATTGTGAGAAAAAGACGACAAGGAGTATAGCTTACTCCTTGTCGTCTTTTTTTTTCTCTGCTTCAGCCATTTTTTGAACAAGAATATGCTTTGGCATATGCATAATTTGTTCTATTGGAATATTTAGCGTGCTTGCAAGCTTTTGAGCAGTTTCAAGAGATATTTGATGTGGATTCATTTAACATGCACCTCCAGATATTCATTGTTAATGAGAATTTGACCAAATCAACATGTCTAGCTGTCCTCAGTTATTTTATCTTACTATTTTGCTGTAAGCGTGGTTGTACTTTATTTCGTTTACGGTCTCGGTGCAGTATAAAGCCGGCAACAAATACTAAACCAGCTATAAACATGATGAACCCTACGAGAAATTGAAGCCATAAAAAAGGAAAAGGTTTCTGTAATATATTGAAGAGCATATCCCTCATTAATTTAATTCCAAGGGCCGATAAAATTCCTGGTATTAATAATACTAATAATGCAATGATTCGTTTCATCGTATTAATCCTTTCAATGGAGTTTCTCTATTACAAGTTTTGTTGCTATTTCCTAAATTTGTACGATTAGAAAATGGTCTCGTGAACGCTAATCAAATATGAATTTAGTTCTTAGTATGGCAACTACAAGTAATGCAAAACAGTGCTCTAAAAAAAGAATAACTCTTCTAATTTATTTGTCAAGCAGTTAAAAAAACGGTATGATATGTTAGTGAAAGATATTGCATATATTTTGTTGAGAAGTATGTAATTTATTTCAAAGAGGCCGTAGAGGTGTGTTGTTCATGAAAAAAGCGTTGATTGTTGGGGCTGGAAAGGGTGGCTCGGCAATTCTAAAAATATTACAAGAAACAGAGATAATGGAAGTTGTAGCGGTTGTCGATATTAAGCCTACCGCGATTGGATTGAAGATGGCAAGAGATTTGAGTATTCGTACTGGGAGTAATTGGCGAGAGTTTTTAACAAGTGAGATTGATGTTGTTATAGAAGCAACAGGTAGTGAAAAGGTTTTTGAAGAAATTCGTGAAGTAAGAACTAAAAAAACAGTGTTAATCCCTGGAGCTGTTGCTTATATAACTGCCCAGTTAATGGAGCAAAAAGAAGGGTTAATTACTAAATTAAAAAACGAATCAGATAAGCATGATTTAATTTTAAATTCCACTCATGATGGTATGATAGTGATCAATTTCGACACAAATATTGTTTTGTTTAACAGAAGTGCTGAACGAATTGTTGGCTTGAGTAAAGAAGATGTGATAGGGAAGCCGATTGAGGAAATCATACCTGCAAGTCAACTGACTAGAGTGATGAAAACGAGGCAAACTGAAATTAATCAGGAGCTTATATTAAGTAATGGTAAGAAAATTATTACGACAAGAATACCTATTATTAATGAAGCAGGTGTCCTATATGGGGCGGTTGCTGTATTTAAGGATATAACTGATGCAGTAAAACTAGCCGAAGAAATAACTAACCTGAAAGAGATTCAAACAATGCTAGGAGCAATTATTCAATCATCTGAAGAAGCAATCTCAGTAGTGAATGAGAACGGTATTGGCTTACTAATTAACCGTGCCTATACAAAGATTACGGGGTTAACAGAAGATGAGGTGATCGGAAAACCTGCTACTGCAGATATTTCAGAAGGTGAAAGTGTTCACATGAAAGTGCTGAATACGAGAAGACCTGTTAGAGGGGTTAGGATGAAGGTTGGCCCTAATAAGAGAGATGTCTTAGTAAATGTTGCACCTATTATTGTGGATGGGAAATTAAAAGGGAGCGTTGGTGTCATCCATGATGTTTCTGAAATTCAGCAATTAACTACTGAATTAAATAGAGCAAGGCAAATTATTCGTACGTTAGAAGCAAAGTATTCATTTGATGATATCATTGGTCAATCTGAAGAGATGGAATTTGCTATCCAACAAGCGAAACTTGGAGCAATCACACCTGCTACAGTACTATTACGGGGTGAGTCAGGAACTGGTAAAGAACTATTTGCACATGCGATTCATAACGCAAGTAATCGAAAGTTTAATAAATTTATACGTGTCAATTGTGCGGCTTTATCTGAAACACTCCTAGAGAGTGAATTGTTTGGTTATGTAGAAGGAGCTTTTTCAGGAGCGAAACGTGGTGGGAAAAGAGGTCTGTTTGAAGAAGCGAATAATGGTAGTATTTTCTTAGATGAGATAGGTGAGCTATCGCCTAATACACAAGCAAAGTTATTAAGGGTGCTACAGGAAAATGAAATTATTAAAGTTGGAGGAACGCAGCCCATTCCAATTAACGTAAGAATAATAGCTGCAACAAATGTGAATCTTGAAATGGCTATAGCTGATGGGTCTTTTCGGGAAGATTTATTTTATCGCTTGAATAAGTTACCTATACAAATTCCTCCTTTACGAAATAGGAAACAAGACTTACCAGCATTATGCGAACACCTTCTTCGTAAAATAAACCAAGAATATGGAAGAAATGTAGAAGGTTTAGACTTGGAAGTGCTTGATTACTTTCATACATACAATTGGCCGGGAAATGTTAGAGAATTAGAGAATATTATTGGACGAGCAATGATCTTTATGAAATTTAATGAAGTTCATATAGGACTTAAACATGTTCCTACTCTTGAACCTGAAATAGCTAACAAAGCTGACGCATCTCTTATCACTATACCTACGCAAAATGATCAAACGTTATCAGAAATGTTAGAGAATTATGAAGGGGCTATTATTGAACAAGTTTTAACGAACAACAACGGGAATAAAACTGCCACAGCAAAATCTCTGGGTGTTTCATTACGGAATTTATATTATAAAATTGAAAAATATAATATTGCAATAAAAAGCATGCAATAAATTTCAAGTTTTGAATTTTTTTGCGCAGTGCATGTTGTGAAACATAACTTAATTAAACAATTACTTATCATTCTTTTTATGGCATGCTTCTTGCAAATATAAACATATGAGAACAATATACTCAGAAAGTAGGATTAGCTCAAGTAATTCTTATGAAAGGGTTGAAGTAGATTACATGAAATTGGACCTATTAATTGAGCAAGCTACAATGTCTCCCAAAAAAACTGTAGCAGTTGCAGTTGCTGAGGACAAAGAAATCATTGAAGCAGTAGTGGGAGCACTTCGAAAAAACTTAGCTAATTTTCGACTATTTGGTGATGAAGTGAAGATGAAACAATTGCTTCAGGAGTTAGCTCCTGACGATGTCAACAGTGAAGCAATTTTGCTTATTGCTGCAGATTCACATGAGCACGCAGCTGAGCTAGCCGTTAAATCCGTTTCTTCAGGTGAAGCGGATGTATTAATGAAAGGAAATCTTTCAACTTCGTTAATTTTATCTGCTGTGCTTCACAAAGAGTGGGGGCTTAGAACAGGTAAGGTATTATCTCATAATGCAGTGTTTGAGGTTGAGGGTTTTGATCGACTTATATTCATAACTGATGCAGCTATGAATATTGCACCAAACCTTGACCAAAAGGCACAAATAATAGGAAATGCAGTTCAGCTTGCCCGATCGATTGGCATTAATCAGCCCAAGGTAGCTCCAATATGTGCTGTAGAGGTAGTTAATCCAGTGATGCAAGCTACACTTGACGCAGCAGCCTTAACACAGATGAATAAAAGAGGTCAAATTAAAGATTGTATTGTTGATGGTCCATTGGCACTTGATAATGCTATTTCAGTTCATGCTACTAAACAAAAAGGTATTGTAAGTGAAGTAGCTGGAATGTCAGATATATTACTTGTTCCTAATATTGAAACGGGAAATGCCCTTTATAAAGCTCTTATTTACTTTGCTAAAGCAAAAGTGGGGGCTGTTATATCTGGTGCCAAAGCTCCAATTGTTTTAACTTCAAGAGCAGATTCATCAGAGAGCAAGCTTTACTCACTAGCTTTGGCTATTCGTTCTGTTCATTAAATAATTTAGAATTTTAGGAGGATTTTAATATGCAGATTTTTTCTTATATGGAAGAGTATGATTATGAGCAATTAGTGTTTTGTCAAGATAAACAATCAGGATTAAAGGCTATAATTGCAATTCATGATACAACTTTAGGGCCTGCTCTTGGTGGGACTCGAATGTGGACATATGCCTCTGAGGAATTAGCAATTGAAGACGCATTACGTTTAGCCAAAGGAATGACATATAAAAACGCTGCAGCAGGCTTAAATTTAGGTGGTGGTAAGACAGTTATTATTGGTGATCCACGCACTGACAAAAATGAAGAAATGTTTAGAGCATTTGGCCGCTATATTCAAGGACTAAATGGTCGCTATATTACTGCAGAGGATGTCGGTACTACAGTAGCTGACATGGATTTGATACATGAAGAAACAGATTTTGTAACAGGTATTTCACCAGCATTTGGTTCATCAGGTAATCCTTCACCTGTGACTGCTTACGGCGTGTATCGCGGAATGAAAGCAGCTGCAAAGGAAGCATTTGGAACAGATTCGTTAGAAGGAAAAGTCATCGCTGTTCAAGGTGTCGGTAATGTAGCTTTTAACTTGTGTAAACACCTTCATGAAGAAGGAGCACAATTAATCGTTACTGACATTAACAAAGAGGCAGTGCAAGCAGCAGTTGAACAATTTGGTGCACACGCTGTAGACCCTGATGATATCTACAGTGTAGACTGCGATATTTATGCACCGTGTGCTCTTGGTGCAACGATTAACGATGATACTATTCCTAAGCTGAAAGCAAAAGTAATTGCAGGAGCAGCGAATAATCAATTAAGAGAGCCACGTCATGGAGATACTATTCATGACTTAGGAATTGTATATGCACCTGATTACGTGATTAATGCTGGCGGAGTAATGAACGTGGCAGATGAATTAAATGGTTATAACCGTGACCGCGCTATGAAAAAAGTAGAAACGATTTATAATAATATAGAAAAAGTCATTGAAATAGCAAATCGTGATCGTATTCCAACTTATGTAGCTGCTGATCGTTTAGCTGAAGAGCGCATTGAACGTATGAGAAATTCACGTAGCCAGTTCTTACGAAATGAACATCACATTCTAAGTAGACGAAATCGCTAAAATAGGAAGCTTGTGATGAGGGTAAACGTGGATAAATTTTAGCAATTGTCAATAGAGTAATCATTGCTAAAGATTAATTGGAAAATTAGGTGGCAAAATGACGCCACCTGAGTACTCCATACATATGCTGTGGAGTTATCACGAAGCCCCAATGACATCACAAAATGGAGGTATTGATTTTGCAAGAGAGAGAATATCGTATTCTTGTTATCAACCCAGGGTCAACATCGACGAAAATAGGAGTCTTTGATAATGAACTCTCGATATTTGAGAAAACGATTCGGCATGATAGTAAGATCATTAACTCGTATGAAGCAATTATTGACCAATACGAATTTCGAAAAAACACAATCCTAGAAACATTGCATCATGAGGGCATTAATATTTCTAAATTAGATGCTGTTTGTGGACGTGGTGGGTTATTACGTCCTATTGAAGGTGGTACCTATCGCGTAAATGAAGCAATGCTTGCTGATTTACGTATTGGTTACGCTGGCCAACATGCTTCAAACCTTGGTGGCATCATAGCACATGAAATTGCTGGAGGATTAAATATACCTGCCTTTATCGTTGACCCAGTTGTAGTTGATGAAATGGATTCAATTGCAAAGATTTCTGGATTCCCACTTATAGAACGAAAAAGTATTTTTCATGCGCTGAACCAAAAGGCCGTTGCAAGAAGAGTTGCAAAAGATTTAGGTAAGAGATATGAGGAATGTAATTTAATTGTCACCCATATGGGTGGTGGTATAACGGTTGGTGCCCACAAACAAGGTCGTGTTGTAGATGTAAACAATGGGTTACATGGAGACGGACCATTTAGCCCAGAACGCGCTGGGACTGTACCTGCTGGTGACTTAGTTACGCTTTGCTATTCTGGTGATTATTACCGTGATGAAGTGATGAAAAAGCTAGTAGGTAACGGAGGTCTAGTAGGTTATCTAGGAACAAATGATGCAGTAGCGGTTGAAAAAATGATAACCAAGGGAGATGAAAATGCCCAACTTGTGTATGAAGCGATGGCTTATCAAATTGCGAAGGAAATTGGTGCTGCAAGTGCAGTCCTGTCAGGTAAAATCGATGCAATTATTTTAACTGGGGGATTAGCTTACGGCAAAGAGTTTGTTAAGCACATATCTACACGCGTTAACTGGATTGCTGATGTAATCGTTCTTCCTGGGGAAAATGAATTACAAGCGTTAACTGAAGGTGCGTTACGTGTTTTGCGTAATGATGAAGATGAAAAAATATATCCTGCTAACTAACATATAAGATCGTGTAATGAGGAAGGGGATAGTAACAATGTCAAAAGAATATGATCTCGTGATACTCGGCGGTGGTACAGGTGGTTATGTAACAGCGATCCGTGCATCACAATTAGGTTTGAAAACAGCTGTGGTTGAAAAGGGTAAATTAGGTGGTACATGCTTGCACTCAGGGTGTATCCCTAGTAAAGCACTGCTTAGAAGCGCTGAAGTCTATTCAACAACGAAAAAAAGTGAAGAATTTGGAGTTCTAACAACAGATGTTTCCTTAGATTTTTCAAAGGTTCAAGGTAGAAAAGATCAGATCATTTCCCAATTGTATAAGAGTGTTCAATATTTAATGAAAAAAGGTAAGATTGATGTTTATGAGGGAGTTGGAAGGATTTTAGGTCCATCAATTTTTTCTCCGATGCCTGGAACAATTTCAGTTGAAATGAATAACGGTGACGAAAATGAAATGCTCATTCCGAAAAATGTCATTATCGCAACAGGGTCACGTCCAAGGTCATTACCTGGGTTAGAAATTGACGGCGAATTTGTGATGACTTCTGATGAAGCTCTTGAAATGAAGGAACTACCATCATCAATGATCATTGTCGGTGGAGGAGTTATTGGAATAGAGTGGGCTTCTATGTTAGCAGATTTCGGTGTCGAAATTACTGTTCTTGAATATGCAGATCACATTCTACCAACTGAGGATATTGAAATCTCCAAAGAGATGCGACGCCTCATGAAGAAAAAAGGAATCAACATTGTTACTGGGGCAAAAGTACTTCCCGAAACGTTATCAAAAAGTCAAGAAGTGACGATTAAGGCAGAACATAAAGGGGAAGAAAAAACTTTCCAAGCAGAAAAAATACTCGTGTCTGTAGGTCGTCAAGCAAACGTTGAAGGAATTGGTATTGAAAATACTGATATTGTAATTGATAAAGGGTTCGTACAAACAAATGAATTTTATCAGACGAAAGAATCTCATATATATGCGATTGGAGATTGCATAGGAGGCCTTCAACTTGCACATGTTGCGTCACACGAAGGAATTGTTGCTGTAGAGCATATTAAGGGAGAAAATCCCTCTCCAATTGATTATTCACTAATATCAAAATGCGTATACAGTAATCCAGAGGTTGCAAGTGTTGGTTATACTGAACATGAGGCAAAAGAGCAAGGGTTTACTGTAAAAACAGGTAAATTCTCATTCAAGGCGATAGGAAAAGCGCTTGTGTTTGGTGAATCAGATGGTTTCGTTAAAATTGTTGCTGACACAGAAACAGATGATATATTAGGCGTACATATGATTGGCCCACACGTGACTGATATGATATCAGAAGCTGGGTTAGCACGTGTATTAGATGCTACTCCATGGGAGGTAGCACATACTATTCACCCGCATCCTACTTTGTCAGAAGCTATTGGTGAAGCTGCGCTAGCTGTAGATGGTAAACCAATTCATGGCTAATAGATAATATAAATAATGGCTCTTACCGTAAACATTGTTGCTATTGGTACTAAAGTATGGACAGTACGATGAATTTTATGAGAACTCAATAATTTTATAAGTAGAAAAGATGCCACGAATAAATTGCTTGCATTTAAGAACGAAAAGCAACAATCAATGTGAAAACAGCCAAAATAATAAAGGAGGTATATATGTATGACTGAAAATCGTCATCAAGAGCTCGGTTTAAATGATGAAAGAGTACTTGAAATGTATGAAACGATGTTACTTGCACGAAAAATTGATGAACGTATGTGGTTATTAAATAGAGCTGGTAAAATACCGTTCGTAATATCTTGTCAAGGGCAAGAAGCAGCACAGGTAGGTGCCGCCTTTGCGTTAGATCGCAATAAAGATTATGTCCTACCGTATTATCGAGATATGGGAGTCGTATTAACGTTTGGTATGACTGCAAAAGATTTAATGTTATCAGGATTTGCAAAAGCAGAAGACCCAAATTCAGGTGGACGTCAAATGCCAGGACATTTCGGTCAGAAGAGCAACAATATCGTAACAGGGTCATCACCAGTTACAACTCAAGTTCCACATGCTGTTGGAGTAGCTCTAGCTGGCAAAATGGAAGGAAAAGACCTTGTGACATTTGTTACTTTTGGTGAAGGATCTTCAAATCAAGGAGATTTCCATGAAGGTGCGAATTTTGCGGGTGTTCACAAGCTCCCTGTTATTTTTATGTGTGAAAACAATAAATATGCTATTTCAGTTCCAATTGAGAAACAATTAGCATGTGAGAAAGTTTCTGACAGAGCCATTGGATATGGAATGCCTGGTTATACAGTAAATGGTAATGATCCGTTAGAAGTGTACAAGGCTGTAAAAGAGGCTGCTGAGCGAGCACGTAACGGTGAAGGTCCTACATTAGTTGAAACAATTTCTTATCGCTTAACACCACATTCTAGTGACGATGATGACCGTAGTTATCGAGAAAGTAATGAGGTAACTGAAGCGAAGAAAAATGATCCTATCATCACTTTTGCTTCATATTTAAGAAATATTGGCTTATTAAGTGAAGAATTAGAAAAAGAAATTGATAATCGAGTGATGAGTCAAGTTAATGAAGCAACAGAATATGCGGAAAATGCTACTTATGCTGAAGCAGAAGAAGCAATGAAGTATGTTTATGCAGAGTGAAAGAGGGGGGAAATTAAATGCCTGTAATTTCATATATTGACGCTGTTACAATGGCAATACGTGAAGAGATGGAAAACGATTCAAAAGTATTTGTACTTGGAGAAGATGTAGGAAAAAAAGGTGGCGTATTTAAAGCTACGGTTGGCTTACATGAACAATTTGGGGAAGAGCGAGTCATAGATACACCTCTTGCTGAATCAGCGATTGCTGGGGTAGGTATTGGTGCTGCCATGTATGGTATGAGACCGATCGCAGAAATGCAGTTTGCTGATTTTATCATGCCAGCTGTAAACCAAATTATATCAGAAGCAGCTAGGATTAGATATCGTTCCAACAATGACTGGTCGTGTCCACTAACGATTCGTGCTCCATACGGAGGAGGAGTACACGGTGCGTTATATCATTCCCAGTCTGTTGAAGCTGTTTTTGCAAATCAGCCTGGTTTAAAAATTGTCATGCCTTCAACACCATATGATGTGAAGGGGTTATTAAAGGCAGCTATTCGTGATAATGATCCGGTCTTGTTTTTCGAGCATAAACGCGCGTATCGTTTAATTAAAGGCGAAGTACCAGATGATGACTATGTGTTGCCAATTGGCAAAGCTGACGTTAAGCGTGAAGGTGAAGATATTACTGTTATTACATACGGTTTATGTGTTCATTTTGCACTCCAAGCGGCTGAAAAACTTGCTCAAGATGGAATCTCTGCACATGTTCTTGATCTTCGTACAGTGTATCCATTAGATAAAGAGGCAATTATAGAAGCAGCTACAAAAACTGGAAAAGTACTTCTTGTAACAGAAGATAATAAAGAAGGAAGTATTATAAGCGAAGTTTCAGCTATTATATCTGAACATTGCTTATTTGATTTAGACGCTCCAATAAAACGTCTAGCTGGCCCCGATATACCTGCTATGCCATATGCACCAACTATGGAAAAATTCTTTATGGTGAATCCTGACAAAGTGGAGAAGGCCATGAGAGAGCTTGCAGAATTTTAGATGAAGGAGGGTTTATCCATTGGCACTTGAAAAAATTACAATGCCGCAGCTTGGTGAAAGTGTAACAGAGGGTACGATCAGTACCTGGCTCGTTTCTGTTGGTGATAAAGTAAATAAATATGATCCACTTGCTGAGGTAAATACAGATAAAGTAAACGCTGAAGTACCATCATCATTTACTGGTGTGATAAAAGAATTAGTTGCTGAAGAAGGTGAAACGATTCCTGTTGATGGTCTCATATGTACAATAGAGGTAGAAGGTGAACAACCTGCTCAAGAGGCAAAGGAACAGGATACACCTACGGCTAATGAACAACCTAAAGTGGAAGAGCTACGTGAAAATAAAGTACGCTATTCACCGGCTGTTTTAAGATTAGCTCAAGAACATAATATAGACCTTGAACTTGTTTCAGGTACAGGCAAAGGTGGCCGTATAACGAGAAAAGACTTGAAGAAGTTAATAAGCTCTGGTGATATTCCAGTGGCAGGTGCAAATAAAAAGAAGGAAACGGTTATTGTTGAAACAGTTGAAGAATCAAAGGTGCAAAATACTGTTACAGAAAGAGTGCAACACAAAGAAACAAGCCAAGCTCCTAACATTCCTGTCCAAACTGGTGATATTGAAATCCCTGTATCAGGCGTTCGAAAAGCGATTGCAACAAATATGTTACGTAGTAAGCATGAAGCCCCACATGCGTGGATGATGGTTGAAGTTGATGTAACAAATCTAGTTGAGTATCGAAATGAAATTAAGAACGAATTTAAACAAAAAGAAGGATTTAGTCTAACTTTCTTTGCATTCTTTGTCAAAGCTGTTGCTCAAGCTTTGAAAGAGTTCCCACAAATTAATTCAATGTGGGCAGGTGACAAAATTATTCAAAAGAAAGATATAAATATATCAATCGCCGTAGCTACAGATGATGCATTGTTTGTACCTGTAATTAAGCACGCTGATGAGAAAACGATCAAAGGAATTGCACGTGAAATAACGGAACTGGCTACAAAGGTTCGCTCAGGTAAGCTATCGGCTGATGAGATGCAAGGTGGAACTTTTACTGTAAATAATACAGGGTCATTCGGGTCAGTACAATCAATGGGAATTATTAATTATCCACAAGCAGGAATCGTCCAGGTCGAATCAATTGTGAAACGACCAGTTGTTATGAATAATGGGATGATAGCTGTTCGGGATATGGTGAATCTATGTATGTCTTTAGACCATCGTGTTCTTGATGGACTTGTATGTGGACGCTTCCTTGCACGTGTGAAGGATATTCTAGAAAAGACATCAAAAGATAATACATCTATATATTAGTAACGAAAAACACTGCTGCAAATTTGTAGCAGTGTTTTTTGAAGTATTGCTTTTTCAATTCTCTTTTATAAAGTCAAAATGTACTAAACGTATATGGAATTAAAGTCATTTTTTTAATATACTAATGTTAGCAGTACTTTTGAAAATATTTAGACAATTATGTTGAAAGCGGTTTCTTTGTTAACTCATGTTGAATATGAGAACAAGAATAAATGAATAGTTTTTACGCACCATATGACTTGGTATTGGGTGATGTGGGAAGAGTAATGCCAATGCTACGGTGACTAGATGACATCACTTATTTGTAGATTGGCAATGACTGGCAACATGAACAGCATAGTGAGGGAAAACGGGACGTAGAACTTACAATCTATATTTCTTGTAAGGGAATCTTCAAGGATTAAAAAATTTTATAATAATAAACTACCTTAAGGAGAGAAGGAACGGTTATGAAGAACATAAATGAAGTTAAGAATTCACAATTCGCTGTTCCGTCATTCGATGACTGGAAAGGCAAAGCGACACAATCTCTAAAGGGTAAATCAATTGAACAGCTTTACACTAATACATATGAGGGCATTGAACTAAAACCATTGTATACAGAGGAGGATGTAGAGGGTTTACCTTTTTTGAATGATTTACCTGGGCAAGGATCACATCTTCGTGGGACAAAGCTTTTAAGAACGAGCGGGCAGGCTTGGGACGTTAGTCAAGAAATAGATGAGCCATGTCCCCATCAGTGTAATCAAGTGTTGAAAGATGATATAGATCGTGGTTTAACAATGATTCATCTATTATTAAATGATAAAACTAAACGAGGATTTAGTTTGCCTAACTCTAATGGTAAGGGTCTTTTAGTAGAGACGATTCATGATATTGAGAAAGCTTTAAATAATATTTCTCTACAACATAAATCGCTTATGATTGACACCCATTATTGTTCATTGCCAATGCTATCAATGTTGACAGCTTATTTTGAAAAGAACAATATTCCTTTGGAAACGATTAAGGGAACGATTGGCATGGATCCGTTGGCTGCTCTAGTGGAAGATGGAGAATTACCTATGAATACATCTCAGCTCTATGATGTAATGGCACAATTAACATTGTGGGGAAAGAAACACAGCCCAAATATAAATACCATCCTAGTGAAAGGACATCCATACCATAATGGAGGGGCAAGCGCTGTTCAAGAATTAGCCTTTTCGTTAGCAACTGCTGTCGAGTATGTAGCGGAAGCGCTGAAAAGAGGCTTGGCCATAGATGATGTTGCTCAAAAAATAACATTTTCGTTCTCAATCGGAGCAAATATGTTTATGGAAATTGCGAAATTACGAGCTGCTAGAACTCTTTGGACATCGATTGTTAAATCTTTTGGTGGAAATAAAACATCACAAAAAATGAACATTCATGGTCGTACATCTGCATTTACGAAAACATCCTATGATCCGTACGTAAACATGTTAAGAGTGACAACAGAAGCGTTTGCAGCAGGAGTGGGCGGAATTGATAGCTTAGATGTTTCGTCTTTTAATGAAGTAATAGATCGATCGACTAACTTTTCAAGGAGAATTGCAAGAAATACTCAAATTATTCTTCAAGAAGAAGCTTTTATATCAAAGATTATTGATCCAGCTGGTGGTTCTTGGTATATTGAAAAGCTCACGAATGATGTTGCAAAGGAGTCATGGGAATTATTCCAAAAGGTTGAACAATTAGGAGGTATGGAGCAAGCATTGAAATTGAACTTTGTTCAACAAGAAATAGATGATGTTGCAACAAAACGGCAAGAGCATGTTCATAATAGAAAACACAAAATTGTAGGAACTAATTTTTATGCAGATTTGCATGAAGAACCTATGACGATGAGTAGTTTGAACAAAGATGAACATGCTGACACTAAAAATCAACTATCAATTGAGAAGTTAGCGCGATTACAAGAAGTACTTGAAAAGGATATTAATAATGTCATGGATGTAGCTGTTCATTATATGCGTGAAGGGCTCACTATATCACAATTTATTAATTTGATGAAAGATAAAGAAGCTACTGTAAAAGTAAACAGCATAGAAAAAATAAGACTTACGCAATCTTTTGAAGAATTAAGACAAACATCTGACCAATATGTAGAAAAGTATGGTTTTCGTCCTAAAGTTGGCTTAATTAATTTAGGTTCGATACCTGAGCATAAGCCTCGTGCAGATTTCATTACGGGATTTTTTGAAGCAGGTGGCTTTGAAATTGTACCATCTCATGGTTATTTATCAGTAGAAGATGCTATTGAAGGTACAAAAGCTATGAACCTAGCAACATATGTAATTTGTGGTAGTAATGAAACATATAAAAAAATGGCTGTTGCTATTTGTAGAAAACTTCTTGATGGAACAAAGGATATTAAGCTATATCTAGCTGGAAAGCAAGAAGATAGCCTTACAAAAGAGCTAGCTGAAGCTGGAGTAAGCCACATCATAGATGCTACAACAAATTGCTATGAGTTTTTAACTTCATTACATCAGGAACAGGAGATGTAAAAAATGAAACGACCGGATTTTACAAAAATAAATTATACTAGCCCACATAATCATACCTCACAGCCTGATAATGGAGAAGCCATTCGTCAGCACATCGATGCGACGATGGAGGACTTATTATTTGAAACGAATGAACACATTGCTTTAAAACAAGTGTATACAAAAGATGATTTGAAAGACATAGATCATCAACATTATATGCCAGGTGTAGAACCTTATTTACGAGGGCCATATCCGACAATGTATGTCAATCGACCTTGGACTGTTAGACAGTATGCTGGTTTTTCTACAGCTGAAGAAAGTAATGCTTTTTACCGTCGAAATTTAGCAATGGGGCAAAAGGGCCTATCTGTTGCATTTGATTTAGCCACACATCGCGGCTATGATTCAGATCATCCCCGTGTTATTGGTGATGTTGGAAAAGCAGGTGTAGCAATAGATTCTATTGTAGATATGAAAGTATTATTTGATGGGATCCCACTTGATAAAATGTCCGTGTCAATGACGATGAATGGAGCTGTACTACCAATAATGGCATTTTACATCGTCACAGCAGAAGAACAAGGGGTAAGCCGAGAAAAGCTAGCTGGGACTATTCAAAATGATATTCTAAAAGAGTATATGGTTCGTAATACGTATATTTACCCTCCTGATACTTCAATGCGTATCATTGCAGATATTTTTGAGTATACATCAACATTTATGCCGAAATTCAATAGCATTAGTATATCCGGATACCATATGCAAGAAGCCGGAGCACCAGCAGATTTAGAGTTAGCATATACACTTGCAGATGGTCTAGAATACGTCCGAACAGGGATAAAAGCTGGAATTGATATTGATTCATTCGCTCCGAGGTTGTCGTTTTTTTGGGCGATAGGTATGAATTATTTTATGGAAGTTGCCAAAATGCGGGCAGCTAGACTGATGTGGGCACAATTAATGAAACAATTTAATCCTAAAAATCCTAAATCTTTAGCTCTGCGAACACATTCACAAACATCTGGATGGAGTTTAACTGAACAAGATCCATTTAACAATGTCACAAGGACATGTATTGAAGCATTGGCAGCCTCGCTCGGCCATACTCAATCACTGCATACGAATGCACTTGATGAAGCAATTGCCCTACCAACAGATTTTTCGGCGAGAATTGCAAGAAATACTCAGTTATATTTACAAGATGAAACAGGTATTTGTGATGTGATTGATCCATGGGCTGGGTCATACTATGTTGAATATTTAACGCACGAATTGATGAAACGTGCATGGGAACATATAGAGGAAATTGACAGCTTAGGGGGCATGGCTAAGGCGATAGAAACTGGATTGCCAAAAATGCGTATTGAGGAAGCTGCTGCTCGCAGACAGGCCAAAATAGATTCTGGTAAAGAAGCGATCATTGGTGTAAATAAATATAAATTAACTGAAGAAGAACCGATCGATATTTTGGATATTGATAATACTGCTGTGCGTAAAAAGCAAATTGAACGTTTAGAAAAGCTTAGAGCGACTAGAGATGAATCTACAGTACAGCAAACTTTACTTGACATAACAAAAGCGACAGAAAGTGGCGAAGGGAATTTACTTGACCTTGCAGTAAAAGCTGCAAGGGCTCGTGCAACATTAGGAGAAATCTCTGATGCGATTGAAAAGGTAGCTAAACGTCACAAAGCGATTATCCGTTCAATTAGCGGCGTGTACAGCTCAGAGTTTTCAAGTGAGGAGGAAATTGAGCTGATCAAACGTACTACAGATGAATTTCTTGAACTAGAAGGAAGAAGACCACGTATTTTGGTTGCAAAAATGGGGCAGGATGGACATGATAGAGGAGCTAAGGTGATTGCAACTGCATTTGCCGATTTAGGTTTTGACGTAGACGTTGGTCCTCTCTTTCAAACACCTGAAGAAACGGCGATACAAGCAGTTGAAAATGATGTTCATGTAGTTGGCATAAGTTCTCTCGCTGCTGGTCACAAAACGTTGCTTCCTCAATTAGTCTCAGAATTAAAGAAGCTAGGTCGTGAAGACATTGTTGTCGTAATTGGTGGAGTCATTCCAGCTCAAGACTATGATTATCTTAAAGAAAATGGAGCTTCCGCTATTTTTGGCCCTGGTACGATCATCCCGGTAGCTGCCCAGAAGGTCATTGAAGAAATTTATCATAGACTCGGCTATGAGGAAGTGGATGTTAGTGACGAATATAAATGAAAGACCTGATTGGGTACCTTCAAAAGAAAATGACAGCTTTACATCATATATTAAAAAAGGTGTAGCTGGTAGTCACGATGGGATGGAAAGTCAACATTCTGAAAACAAGAAGTTTATGAGAAAAACGGAGAAGCAAGTAAATGACTATGTTGATGGAGTATTAAACAAAGATCGAACAATGTTGGCTCAAGCGATAACGTTAATCGAGAGCAACGCACAGAGACATGTCGAAAAAGCTCAGGCTGTTTTAAATGAATTACTTCCACATGTAGGTTCCTCTATTCGAATAGGCATTACTGGGGTCCCTGGTGCAGGCAAAAGTACATTCATTGAATCTTTTGGTACATATCTTTGTGACCAAGGGTATCATGTTGCGGTATTAGCTGTTGATCCTAGTAGTTCAATTACTGGAGGAAGTATTCTTGGAGATAAGACTAGGATGGAGAACCTATCTCGACACCCCCGGGCATTTGTACGGCCATCACCTTCAGGTGGGACGCTTGGGGGAGTACATCGGAAAACGAGGGAAACGATGTTGCTCTGTGAAGCGGCAGGCTTTGATGTTATCCTTGTTGAAACAGTTGGTGTAGGGCAAAGTGAAATCGTAGTTAGAACGATGGTTGATTTCATTTTATTACTCGTTCTTACAGGGGCAGGCGATGAGTTACAAGGGATGAAAAAGGGTGTACTTGAACTGGCTGATGCGTTAATTATCAATAAAGCAGATGGCGAAAATAAGCGTCATGCGGAGATGGCACAACGAGATTATAATCGATTTCTACATTATTTACGACCCGCTACTGAAGGGTGGGAAACGAAAGCGTATACGTGTTCAGCGCTCTTTGGAAAAGGAATTGATAATGTATGGAAAATTATTAATGAATTTGTAGATCAGACAAAGGCAGCTGGTACTTTTGAAAGCCGTAGAAAAGCACAAATGAAAGAATGGATATATGCGACAATTAAAGATCAGCTAGAAACAAGGTTTTTTACTCATCCACAAATAAAAGGAAGATTACCTCAAGTAGAGAGTAATGTAATATCAGGGAATGTACCAGTAACGTTAGCTGTTCAACAGTTACTTGCATTGTATTTTAATGAAAACTAGTTATGTTTTATACGTTTATATAGTGAAATCATTGCAAATAAGATTGATTACTTGCTATCATAGTAATAGGTTGATAATTAAGGGAGTGATATTGTAAATGAATATTGATTTTAACTTGTTTATGAATGATGTTGTTCGTCAAGCTCGTCAAGAAATGGATGCAGCGGGTTACGAGCAATTGACTACGATAGATGATGTAGAAGCAGCTTTCCAGCGTTCTGGAACAACATTAGTTATGGTTAATTCTGTTTGTGGCTGTGCAGGGGGGATTGCTAGACCAGCTGCTACCCATGCAGTCCACTACGATAAACGCCCTGATCATTTAGTGACAGTTTTTGCTGGACAGGATAAAGAAGCGACTGCTCAAGCTAGAGAATACTTTGAAGGCTACCCACCATCTTCGCCTAGCTTTGCTTTATTAAAGGACGGCAAAATTTGCACGATGGTAGAACGTCATGAAATAGAAGGGCATGAACCAACGGCAGTTATTAATAAGCTCCAAGCATCATTTGAAAAGTATTGTGAAGAAATATAAACACGCTTATCCTCTAGAGAATAAAGCCTTAATGAATTGTGTCTAAACATTTCTATAAGGCTTTTCTTTAGAAAGGCTGTATATATACTTATAAATGAAAACGCTTACTAAAAATTATTTTCTCATATAAGAATGAGGTAATTGAATAAAATTATTATTGCTGTTCTATATTAATCTCAAAAGCGACAAAGTATACGATATCAATGGTAATGAATCCCTCTCAATGTGCCATATACATATAACTAAATCTTGAATACATAATAGATTTCATATTTAGAATAAAACATGTATTAGATGAGTGGTCGTGGAGTATATACTCTTCTGTATAGATGAAAGCCACATAAAGCCTTATTTGTGTTCTAATTTAGTAAATAGGTTTAGAAAAGAGCCATCCAAAAAGAGGTGATACATTCTAGTAAACATAATAATTATTTTTGTTGCATAATTATAGATTTATGTTAAAATACAATTACTTGCATAAAAATACAATGTTTTAAGGGGGATAAATGTGAAAAAGAATATTTTGTTAGGCTTAATTAGTATATTAGTAATTGGTTTGTTGGCAGCATGTGGAACAACGAAGGATGAAGGTGCAGATAACGGACAAGCTGCTGAGGGAGAAGCTGAAACAAAAGTATTAACAGTTGGTACTTCGGCAGATTACCCACCTTTTGAATATATTGATACAGCACAAGGTGATGATATAATCGGATTGGATGTAGACATTGCGAATGCAATTGCTGACAAACTAGGCTATGAGCTAGAGTTCACGGATACAACTTTTGATGGGATTATCGCTGCATTACAAACAGGTAAGTTTGACTTAGTTATTTCAGCAGTTACACCTGATGAAGATCGTAGGAAAAATGCAGATTTTACTGATATATATTATGTAGCAAATAACATGATTATTTCAAATAAGGACAGTGGAATTACTTCAATTGAAGATTTAGAAGGAAAAGTTGTCGGTGCACAATTGGGTTCGGTTCAAGAGGATGAGGCAAACAGTCTTGCTGAAACAGTTGATATCACAATTGAAAGTAGAAGTAGAGTTCCAGAGCTTATACAAGAAATACTAATTGGGAATTTTGATGCAGTCATTATAGAAGATACAGTTGCACAAGGGTATTTTAAAAGCAATGATAATTTATCGGGCTTTACACTTGAAGGAGACGAAGAAGGCTATGCCATTGCATTTCCGAAAGGTAGTGATTTAACGGAAGAATTTGATAGTGCTTTAAAAGAGATGAAAGAAGATGGAGAGCTTGAAAAATTAATTGTTAAATGGTTTGGCGGAGAAGAATAATAGTAGGAAATACTGTGATTTTGTAAGGTGAGGAACGATTCTCACCTTTTTAAATGTTTAGTTGGAAAGGAATGAAGAGGGTTTTGAATTTAGATTTTGGACAAATCGTTCCATCAATGCCTTTCATATTAAAGGGTATTTTTGTTACTTTACAAATTGTAATTAGTTCGGCAATCATCGGTTTTCTATTAGGTGTAATAATATCACTCTTTAAAATTGGTCGAATTAAGGTTCTAGTTTTACTAGCAGATTTTTATACATCTATTTTCCGAGGAACACCTCTCATATTACAAATTATTATTATCTATTATGGTCTACCGCAGTTTATTGGAGGAGATATTGATAAAATTCCAGCTGCTATTATTGCATTTAGCTTAAACTCATCAGCGTACATTTCTGAAATTATAAGGGCAGGAATTTTAGCAGTAGATAAGGGGCAAAAAGAAGCGGCACAAGCACTCGGGGTACCGTATAGTAAAATGATGCTTGACATCGTATTACCACAAGCCTTGAAGAATATTTTACCAGCTCTAATGAATGAGTTTATTACATTAACAAAAGAATCTGCTTTAGTTATGACAATTGGTATCATGGATATTATGAGATCAGCATATGTAGTTGGAGGAGATTTATTTAGATTTTTCGAACCATTGTTATTTGCAGCAGGTATTTATTATGTTATGGTTATGATCTTAACCCTCCTTGGCAAAGCGATTGAAAGGAGATTGAGAACAAGTGATTAAAGTAGAAAACCTGTATAAATCATTTGGTAAACTTGAAGTATTGAAGGATGTCTCGACAATGATTGATTCTGGTGAGGTAGTGGCTGTCATTGGACCTTCAGGGTCTGGTAAGTCAACTTTTCTACGCTGCCTTAACCTATTAGAGGAGCCTACGAATGGTAAAGTTTGGATAGGACAAGATGAAGTAACGAACCCTAAAACTGATATTATGAAAGTCCGTCATCATGTAGGGATGGTTTTTCAGCATTTTCATTTATTTCCGCATAAAACGGTCCTAGAAAATATTATGTATGCTCCTATTAAAGTAAAGGGTGTTAGTAAAACTGAAGCAGAAACGAAGGCTAGAGATTTATTGGGGAAGGTCGGGCTTTCAGATAAAGCAAATGAGTATCCTAAGCGACTGTCTGGAGGGCAAAAACAACGTGTTGCCATTGCCCGTGCTCTAGCCATGGCACCTGATGTTATGCTGTTTGACGAGCCTACGTCTGCCTTAGATCCAGAGATGGTGAAGGAAGTGTTAGAGGTTATGAAATCACTAGCCCATACAGGTATGACGATGGTTATTGTAACGCATGAAATGGGCTTTGCAAAAGAAGTAGCTGATAGAATTTTGTTCTTAGATGACGGTCAATTGATTGAGGATGCAGCACCAGAACAATTTTTCTCCTCACCAAAAAGTCAACGTGCACAAGATTTCTTAGCAAAGGTGTTATAATTTTAAACTCAATTAATTAACAACCCTAAGTGAAGCTGTAATTTACACTTAGGGTTGTTCAGATGGACATTTACGCAAGGATTGTTGTAATTCGTACCATGATTATAACTACATTTCATGGCACATTAATAGTTGACAACCGTAGTAACAATTTGGTTAAATTTGTAACTAAGTGTACGATAAATTCTTTTCAAATGGCTCTTTTCGTAAACGTAGTTGCTATTGTTTAAATAGACAATATGATGAGTTATAAGAGAGCTCAATAATTGTACAAGTAGAAAATGCCACTAACGCTAGATTGTATATGTGCTTATATCTTAGAAAGAAAAGTAACAATCAATGGGAAAACAGCTTTTCAAATACAGTAATGAACAAGTTAGGGGCAACTTGTTCGTCTTTTATTTCTACAAATCCTAATTTACTGTATAAATTTTTTGCTGGAGTATTCATTTTGCCAGTCCTAACAATATACTTGTCCACATTTTGGTAGTTGTTTAACGTATATTGAACTAATGCTCTACCTACACCTGCTCTGAAAAAGTCAGGATGGACGAATAATCGATGGATATCTAACATATTGTCGTAAAGTTTGAATGAAATTGCACCTGCTAGCCTTTCATTAACATAATACCCGTAGAATTCCTCCCCGCATGACATTATCGCCTCAGTTGTATCATTTAACGGAGGTAAATTCTTATAGTCAATAATTTTTGCCTCTACCTCATACGATACGAGCTGGACATTCAATAGCTCGGTTGCAATTAAAGAATTACGAATATCCAGTTTTTTAATCACCCTTACCAGCACCTTTATACATTGTCAATTTCATTTTGCCATGTAACTGAATATTGTGTACACATTTCTATAAATGCGTCTAAAGCAGGCGAGAGCCATTTGTTTTTATGAATGGCTAATAATGTTGATACATTTTCACCATCAATTTTCCAATCAAGTGATGCGATCTTTCCCTCCCCCAGCTCAGTTTGTACTGCTATCGAAGGAAGATATGAGATTCCTAACCCACACATCACACATTGTTTAATTGCTTCGATACTCCAAAATTCAAGTGTTGTATCAGGGACATAACCGTGCTTAAGTAAGTGATTTTCAAAAGTTGCTCGATAATCACAGCCTTTCTCTGTATAAATAAACGTTTCATCGAATGGGATCGAAATTGGTTCATCGTGTTTTTTAGCTAAAGGATGTTCGATTGGTGCAATAACATTCATTGGTTCATCTATTAGTTTTGTAAGTTGTAAATCCGAATCTTCGTGTTCTGGTTGTAGCAGCAAGGCAATGTCTATTTCGCCACTACGTAATAACTCTTTTAATCTCCAACACTCAAATGTTTTAATGATAATTTGTACATTAGGATATAGCTTTTTATATGCTGAGATAATTGGTGGTAGTCGATAAACTGTTAAGGATTCAGGGGCACCAATTTTAATTGTTCCGGCTGGGTTTTCTTCCTCTTTAGCAATATGTCTTGCTCGATCATATAAATCTAGCATTTGAATAGCATATGGTAATAGTTTTTTACCAGCATCTGTAATAACAACCTTTTTACCGATCCTATCAAATATAGGAGAGCCTATTTCATCTTCAAGGGTTTGAATATGTGCAGTAACCGAAGATTGAGCATAACCAAGCATATCTGCGGCTTTAGTAAATCCTCCCACATCTGTAATAACCTTAAATGTTTTTAAATGTTTAAGTTCCAATTACATATCTCCCTTCATGAAGAATCGATCGTTTTATTCGATTGTTTTGTTCGGAACTATCTATTTTACTGAAGTAAGAAACGAAGATATAATCAAACCAACAAACATTAAACGATTTATCATTATTTTACATTGGAGTGAAGCAAAATGAAATCAAAACTTATTGGTCCACTGCTTTTAAGTGGTTTAATTATCGGTCCAATACTTGGGTCAGGTATCATACTATTGCCTCCAATCATTAAGGAGCAGGCTGGAAATTCCGCTATTATTGCTTGGCTGATCATTACGATCTTAAGCTTTCCCTTTGCTTATGTGTTCGGCAAGCTTAGTATTTTATTTCCTGGTGATTCAGGTGTGACGAATGCAGTAAAGCACACTTTTGGTGACACTATTAAGCAATTAACAGCTGTTTTTATGATACTGGCAGTTTGTGTAGGCCCAGTAGCGGTGTTAATGACTGCGAGTGAGTATATTTCATTGTTATTTCAATGGTCAACAATAAAAGTTGAAATATATGGAGTTGTGCTGTTAATCATATGTCAGATGATATTGTTGAGAAACATTTCATCTTTAGGAAAAATCTCATTAGTATTAACATCTATTTCAGCACTCGTATTATTTATTGGAGGCCTTTCAACTCTACTATTTTATAGATCAGAAGTATCAATAGTAGGGTCACTTAATATTCAATCGTTAGGAAACAGTGTGTTACTTCTTTTTTGGGCAATGATGGGATGGGAGATTATTGGAAACTATTCAATGGAAGTGAGAGATCGTGAAAAAACGATTAAAAAGAGTGTTTTCTTTAGTGCAATTATCATTGCGATCATTTATATAACTGTTGCTGCAGCTTATCAGTGGATTGACACAGCTGCCTTAAGCAGTGGGCAAGCCTCTTCTCAGCTCAAATTGGCGTTAATCATAGCACCTCTCTTTGGATCGTATGCAATACCTGTACTGACATTAATTACTTCAGCTCTATGTGTTACTACATATATTATGATCGTAGGTGGGATCGCAAGATTAATTTCTGCTCAAGCTGAAGATAGCAAGTTACCTAAGGTGTTGGGATATAAGTCAAAATCAAATATCCCGATTGTAAGTTTAATATTACTAGCAAGTATCCATTTAATCGTTTTAGTTATTCTGTATACTGATTTAGTTAACCTTGAATTACTCGTTGAAATTGCAAATGCATTTTTTATTAGTAATGCAATTATTGGGTTGCTAGCAGCAATGCGTATCATCAAGAACTGGGCAATTACCTTTAGTTGTATGGTTTTAATTGTAGCCTTATTTTGGATGCTGACATATTCACCAATCTGGGTATTGTTGTTAATAGGCATACTAACCCTTTACGCGATTTTAGCTGAAATGAAAAAAAGATCTACTCGAGTAAAGCTAGTGCAAATGAAAGAAGAAGTGTAACATAACTTTTCATGTCACACTTCTTTTTTAGTAGTATAATATAATGAAACGGAAAGAAAGGAAAAGATATAATGGCCACAACGCATACATTTACGAAAAAAGAAGAGATTGCCAACGCCATAACACATGGAATTGGAGCTTTACTAAGTGTAGCCGCACTCGTTATACTCATTGTTACCGCTGCAACAGAGGGAACAGCATGGCATGTCGTTAGCTTTACGATATATGGTGTGACGATGCTTTTACTATTCTTATCTTCAACTTTAGTTCATAGTTTCCCTGATGGAAGGGTCAAGGATTTATTTCAGATTTTTGATCATTCAGCGATTTACTTGTTTATTGCAGGAACGTATACACCCATTTTATTTACTGTTATTAAAGGTGCGTTAGGCTGGACGTTATTTGGAATAGTTTGGGGTCTTGCCATCGCGGGAGTTATTTTTAAAGTATTTTTTGTTAAGAAATTTCTTTATACTTCTACTTTCATGTATGTATTAATGGGTTGGATCATTGTGTTTGCTTGGAAGCCGCTTACTGTAAGTATACCTGTGGTAGGAATGTACCTACTCGTTCTTGGAGGAGTGCTTTATACAGTAGGAACGATTTTTTATATGTGGCGCAGCTTTCCATACCACCATGCAGTTTGGCATTTATTCGTTCTTGCTGGTTCAGCTGCACACTTTTTTGCAGTCTTAAATTTTTAGGATCTTTTCGTGCATTTCGTTATTATACTAGGAAAAAAGTACACATCATTTAACTGATTATTATTGTTATTGAGAAGACAAGATGGTACAAAATAATTAATTCAAGAACAACAATACGAATACGGATTTATAATTAAGCTGTAGTAGATATAACGATCTTTTACAGCTTTTTTATTTTATTCTTTGTTCTTTTCGTTTGAATCCAATATAAAAAGAACTAATTTGTTTATTTACAATTTACCTTGGCTGTTCTGGTATACTATCACGCTAAAACGAATAGAATAAGGGTGGCAAATCTATTTCTAGGGGTGGAGAGCAAATGTTAGATTATGAGTTAATGAGTATTGACATGATTAGGAACAAAATACTAGCTAGTGTTGAAGAGTTAACAGATTCTCAAATAAATAAACGAAGTTCAGATGATAAATGGAGTATTGCACAGCTTTTGCGCCATTTGTACGATAGTGAAACTGGACTTACACAGATGATAAAATTTGCAATAGAACAATCTAATACTGGAAATCTAGAAAGAAAACCACTATTCATGATTCTCGATAGAACTCAAAAAGGTAAAGTTCCAGAAGGAAGGGCACCTTCACAAGAATTTACAACGAAGGATGAGTTACTATTACTGTTGGCTCAATCAAGACAAACATTGTTACGGCTAATTGATGAGATTAAAGATCAAGATGAAGTAGAAAGGTTAGCGATCAGTTTTCCCAAGTTTGGTGTATTAAGTGTAGCACAGTGTCTAGAGTTTATCGGCCTTCATGAGTTAAGACACTTTGAACAACTGAATGAGATTAAACTAGAAACTCTTTATGTACCTGTTTCACCATAAATGTTGTAAGCTATTATTGTCACAGTGCTTTTGCTTAGATAGTTGTATTACTTACGAGGGATTACAAGGTCATCAATGTGGTTGAGCTTTTATAAATTTGGCTGAAAATAGAAAAATTAAATTCACAAGGTGGATCTTATTTTTTGATAAAACGCAGAGTTTGCTTTTTACAACTCTGCGTTGTTGTTTTATTGGTTTATTCAAATACCATGTATAATGAAGAGCTTTACTTCACCTAATTCACCGATGGACAAGTACTTGTTTTTCAAGTTCACTTCTATTCTTTGACTTCTACAACAATACTTCCATAAAGTTTATCCCCTATAAAAGCATTTAATCGCCATAAACCAGCCGTTGGAAGTGAAAACACAGTATGTTGAGACGATTGAGCCCCTAGTACACCTTTTATTCCCGTTTCCTTATCATTTTGATTTACGACTTCCCACCCCTTTGATTCAATCAAAGTTATTTCTTTTCCTGTTTTTTTATGAATACCAATCAATTTAAAATTCTCCTCATTAACTTCTTTTAATTCTTCACTCCAGAAAAACCACCTTGTTTTACCACCTTGACCAATTGTAAAATCCATTGTATCCAAAAAAGCGACTTCACCTTTATATCCTCTTAACTCTCTTTCATGCTCTTCGCTTTTTACAGTAAATGTAGGGGAAACTTCCCAACTCTCCTCAGTAACGGTTCTTTCTGAACAACCTACTAATATTCCAATAACAAACAAACATAATATATTTTTTTTCATAAGAACCTCCTCATATATAATTGACGAATAATTCAAAAAAATGTTTCAGAGAAAGGTAAGCTGATTACCCGTTTTTATAACAAAGTTAACATAAAATCCCATAATTCAATCATAAGAAGCTAAACGAATTATTTTCACTTTATATAACCAATTAATCCATTAAATATCTTAATTCGAGATGCTAGTTTTTGATCACGTATCTTAAAAGAGGTTTCTTCATTTTTCTTTATGATATGAGCCAAAAATAAGCTATTAAATTGTCATTTGAGTGTGAATGAAATCAAAACCTATTTTTTTAAAAGTTCAAGTAATGTATGATTAGTGGTACTTTCTACCTGTATACGTATAAATATAAACTGGTTCTATCGATATATTTTCTGAATTTTCTGCATATAACTAGTTTTGTAGCTTATGAATATATTAAAAACAATATAAACATATTGTTAAACTAGTAAGGAGGAATTTGAAATTGTATAAGAAAATGTTGTTATTTGTTATTATTTTTGTTGTTGTACTTTCATACTCGCCTGTAGTAAAAACTGAAAGCGCTACCAATTCAAATGGATTTGATTATTATGTAGGTGCTGGTATGTACGATATAACGGGCCCAGCTGCAGAAGTAGTGATGATGGGGTATGCTGATTCTGCTCAGAAAACAGAGGGTTTGCATTTTCGTTTACGCTCTAGAGCTTTTATAATGAAAGAAAAAGATACAAATAATAATGTTGTATTTGTAAGTGCTGATGTAGGACAAATTTTTCATTCTGTAACACAAGGGGTAATCAATAAATTAGAGCAAAACGGCTACGGTCATCTTTATAATTACAGCAACGTAATACTAAGTGCAACACACAGTCATAGTGGGCCAGGTGGATACTCGCATGAAGGGCTATATAATGTTTCTACATTTGGGTTTCATGAAGAAAACTATCAAGCAATCGTAGATGGGATTTATGAATCTATTATTAGAGCACATTATAATCTTGAGCCAGGATACGTTGAAATAACAGAAGGGTATTTAGACGGAACAAGTGCAAATCGGTCTATCGAAGCATATAACAATAACCCTGAAAGTGAACGAAGTAAATTTCAAGACAGTGTTGATAAAACGGTGACACATCTTAATTTTCGCAATCAACAAGGTGAGTTGCTAGGAATTATAAATTGGTTTGCTGTTCACCCTGTCTCAATGAGTCAAGAAAATCATTTGATTTCCGGAGATAATAAAGGGTACGCATCTTATTTATATGAACAAGAGATGGAGACAGATTATAACGCTAATAAAACATTTGTTGCTGCTTTTGCACAATCAAATGAAGGAGACGTAACCCCTAACATATTTGGAGATGGTAAAGGTTATGGTGATGATGACTTTGATAGTACTAAAAGATCTGGAGAAATTCAATTTGAGAAAGCAAAAGCATTAAGCAACTTAGCTGAAACGCGGTTAACAGGGCAGATAAGCTCTAGGCATGAATTCGTAGATTTTTCAAATTTAGTAGTTGATCCACAATATACCGATGGTGAAGAAAGAAGAACGTATCCATCGACGATGGGATATTCTTTTGCAGCTGGTACAGAGGATGGTCGAACCAATTTACCGGTTTTTGTTGAAGGAATGACACAACCTGAATATTCAGTTGACGGTTATGATAACCTTGTAACTTATGCACAAGGACTATTGACTCTCGTTCCGCAAATAGGTGAAATGAGTGGGGTGTTATATCCGGAGCTATGGGAGCAGCACTATCCGAAGCCAATATTATTTGCACCGTCAGAAGTATCACCTGATCCATGGACTCCACAAATTATCCCATTACAAATGGTTCAAATTGGTCAGCTTTCGATTCTAGCCGTGCCTGCAGAATTTACATCAATGGCCGGTAGAAGGTTGAAAGAGAGTGTAAATGAGCATATGGCTCCACAATTTAACGGTGAAAATTACGTAGTCATTGCAGGGTTATCAAACTCGTACAGCAGTTATGTTACAACGCCTGAAGAATATGATATCCAGCATTATGAAGGAGCATCAACTCAATTCGGGAAATGGACGTTAAGCGGATACTTGCAAGAATTTGATAAATTATCAAACGCGATTATTAATAATGAAGCAATAGCTCCTGGTCCACTTCCAAAAGATTTAAGTAATGAACAAGTGTATTTTGATATTGGTATTATTTTTGATGCACCACCAATTTTTAAGAACTTTGGTGATGTAAAAGAAGATGTGCAATCGTCTTATCAAAAAGGGAATATCGTTAGTGTTAGTTTTTGGTCTGGACATCCAAATAATAATTTTAGGACACAGTCCACATACTTAGAAGTTCAAAAGCTTGAGAATGGTGAGTGGATAACTGTTGCTAATGATGGAGATTGGGAAACGAAGTTTAGGTGGATAAGAGAATCAACAATATTAGGGACTTCCTCCTCTTTGATTGAATGGGAAATTCCTTATGACGCAGATGCTGGGGATTACCGAATTGTTCATTATGGTGCTTATCAGACTATTACAGGAAAGGTATATGAGTACGAAGGGACCTCTTCAGAGTTTACTGTAGAGTAAGCGATAAATAGAAGCACTCCTTTATGAGGAGCGCTTCTATTTTTTTTAGAGCAAGTTCTTATGTAAACGTAACAAACTCTCTTACTGGTTTTCTATATCCTCTTGGAGAACGACTAGATAATTTTTCTTTGCCAATTGTAATTAATAATACAGGTTCATAGCGATCCTCTAACTGTAAAATCTTTTTTACTTGAGTAGGATCAAAACCAATCATTGGGCAAGTATCCCATCGGTGTTCTTTAGCTGCAATCATAAATAACATTGCTGATAAGCTAGCATTTCTAATTGCTTCTTCTGTTAAGAATTGAGAACCGCGAGATTCATATAGTTGATTAATACTTTGAATCGTATGATCAAATTCTTGCTTACTGAGTATATTTAAGTTTACAAGTCCTTCATATATATCGGCAGCTTGTTGATAAGCTAGCCGATCACCTAAAACAACGATTGTTGCAGAAGCTGTACCTACTTTGTGTTGACCAAAAGCTGCTTCTTTGAGTGCAAGCTTCGTTTCAGCATTTTGTACGACAACATAGTGTGTATGCTGCAAGTTAAATGCTGATGGAGCATATTTTACTAGTTCAAATATTTGTTCGAAATCATGTTCGGTCATTTTGATATCTTCTTCAAAATTACTTGCGGACCGTCTTTCTTTGATTAATTGCTCTGCGCTCAATTTCAATACCTCACTTTCATCATCTATTGATTTGAAAAACATGACTAATTATCTCATATTAAAATATTTTTAATTCGAGATAATTAAAACATCTTTTGCTTTGCTTGTCAATTTTAAAAAAGCTACACATATCTCCTTTTAACTAACGGAACTTTCAATTCTTTAGCATGCAGTTTATAATTATGTTTGCAAAGAAAGTGTAACTACATATATAGGAATTCACAACCTAGGAGAAAATTATGTTTAAAATTGGTTATCGAACGTTGAAAACTGCACTTGGAATAACGATTTCAATGGCTCTTGCGAATTTTTTGCAATTGGAGAATTACATTTCTGCGGGAATTATTACTGTTTTATGTATTCAATCGACAAAGAAGGAATCGGTTTTGAGCTCAATTGACAGGTTTCTAGCTTGTGTTGTTGGAATTATTTTTGCATTTTTATTTTTTGAGGGTTTTGGATATACACCAGTTTCAGTCGGTCTATTAGTTTTATTTTTTATTCCTACAACTGTTATGTTGCGGATTCAGGAAGGAATAATAACGAGTATTGTAATTATTCTTCATTTTTACGCAGCGCAGCAATTTACTGTTCAATTTGTAATTAATGAATTAATTATTATTTTAATTGGTATATTAATTGCGTTACTCGTAAATATATACATGCCAAGTGTTGAAAAAAGATTACGAAGTTATCAACAAGAAGTCGAAGGTAATTTTAAAAAAATATTCGAACATATTGTTGTGTACCTACGAACCAATGATATGAGCTGGAAAGGTGAGGAGATAACAGCAACAGATACGCTAATACACGAGGCTAAAGATGTGGCACTTAAGGACATAGAAAATCGCTTTCTTCGGAAAAAAGATGGTTACTACCATTACTTTACTATGCGAGAAAAGCAGTTTGAAATTATAGAAAGAGTGTTACCTACAGTAACATCTATTACGATCACAGTGGAACAGGGAGAAATAATAGCTGATTTCGTAGAGGATTTAATTACAGGCATTCATCCTGGTAATACAGCAAAAACATACTTAGTTAAGTTAGCAAATATGAAGAAAAAATTTGAGGACATGCCTTTACCTGTTAGTCGTGAAGAATTTGAGGCAAGAGCTTCTTTACTCCATTTTATAAAAGAAATGGAGCTCTACTTAATTATTAAAGACTCGTTTATACCAATGAACTAGTTTAAATCTTGAATAAAACCTCTCGTTCTAATAACACTAAAGATAAAGTGTTTTAAATGGGGGTGGTTAAGTTTGAATTGGTCCATGTTGCTTTTGTTTACTATTTCTTTATCTCCAATATGGCCATTAGGGCAAAATCCAATAGTTGGTGACCCTTTTGTAATTATTAATAAACAGGACAATAAATTAGCATATATTAATGACGGGGATATACAGCAGGTTTACCCTATCGCTACTGGTGCTACTAACAAAGATACACCACAGGGAGAATTCACGATTATCGTTAAAGCAATTAATCCATATTATCGAAAAAAAGATATTCAAGGTGGCTCTCCAAAAAATCCATTAGGGAGCAGGTGGCTAGGGCTTGATGTCAAAGGTACACAAGGTAGAATTTACGGTATCCATGGTACGAATACCCCTTCATCTATTGGTACATATGTAACACAAGGCTGTGTTAGGATGCAAAATAAAGATGTTGAACAGCTTTTTGAACGATTGCCAATCGGTACAAAAGTTTTAATTGTTCGCAGTGAGGATAGCTTTGAAGAGTTAGCAATACAATATGGCGCAATGAAACGTTGAATGATAAACAGCAAGCTCAGTTCAAATAAAAAGATGAAGTATGAAAAAGCATCGGAATTTGTTTATTCCGATGCTTTAATAATTATATTTTATAGCCACGTACTAGCACCAGCTAATAACGTAGTAAGTAACATTGTACCGAGCATGACATAAATGATAACCTTTTGTGTCTTTTTACGGGACATTCTTTTTCCCCTCCTAAACAAAACTTTCTTTATATCATTTTAACCCCAAATGATAACTTGGACAAGAAGTTATTCTATGAAGTTGTAGTTGATTTTGGAAATTAGAATAATTGAAGGAAAATGTCGCTTTTTGGAGAATAAGATAATTAGGAAAACAAAGCCGACTGAATTCTACATAAAATTAGCCCACCCATGTGGGCAATAGTAGGGTTACCCTTGATTCCCACAAGTGTTGAAGACTATACACTAGAAGTCGTTCTTTGCCTTTAGTTGTATAGATGAAACAACTTGAGAAGCAAGGAGGCGCAGCTGGATAATTGGAAAGCGCATCAGATGTAATTTCACCTAGAATAAGTAAGCTTACGCCCAGTAGATATGATGTAATGTCATAACCTGTGACTCTCTAGACTAGAATAGAAACCTCTAGACTAGGATGAGGTAAAATATTATGGAAACTACAGCTTTATTACAGATAAGAGTAGCTATATAATCACTATTGTGTGAAGATATGCTATTAGAAGGGGTGTTATTGCTATATGGTAAAGAAAATTGATCATATTGGTATTGCAGTACGTTCCATAAAGGAAGCGCTACCATTCTATCAAGATGTACTTCACCTACATTTAGAAGGAATCGAAGAGGTTGAGTCTGAAAAAGTTCGCGTAGCCTTTTTAAAAATAGGTGAATCTAAGCTAGAACTATTAGAACCAATAAACACAGATAGCCCCATAGCAGTTTTTATTGAAAAACGTGGAGAAGGTATCCATCATATAGCATTAGCTGTAGACTCTATAGAACAACGACTAGAAGATATGAAGTTGAACGGGATTCGGGTGATTAACGAGAAAGCAAAAACGGGTGCAGGAGGTTCGAAAATAGCTTTTATTCATCCTAAATCGTCAAAAGGTGTTTTATTTGAGCTATGTGAAAAAAGAAAGCAGGAGGATTAGCATGGAAGACATCTATGAAAAAATTAATGACCTATACGATCGACGTAGAAAAGTTGAGATGGGTGGTGGGGATAATAAAATAGCTAAACAGCATGAAAAAGGTAAATTAACAGCTCGAGAGCGTATTGAGCTGTTAGTAGATGAAGGAACATTTGTTGAATTAAACCCATTTATTGAACATCGTTGCAACGACTTTGGCTTAGGTAATAAGGAAGGTCCTGGAGATGGAGTTGTAACAGGATATGGGAAAGTCAACGGGAAACCGATATATTTATTTTCACAAGATTTCACTGTTTTTGGTGGTGCGCTAGGGGAAATGCATGCTAAAAAAATAGCAAATGTAATGGATTTAGCTGTTCAAAATGGTGCCCCATTTGTCGGACTAAATGACTCTGGTGGTGCGAGAATCCAAGAAGGGGTTTTGTCTTTAGATGGCTATGGCCATGTCTTTTATAGAAACTCAATCTATTCAGGTGTGATTCCACAAATTTCTGTAATTATGGGACCTTGTGCAGGAGGAGCTGTGTACTCCCCTGCAATTACTGATTTTGTTTTCATGGTAGAAAAGACGAGTCAAATGTTCATCACTGGTCCAAAAGTAATTGAGACTGTAACTGGTGAACAAATTAGCTCAGAGGATTTAGGTGGAGCAAATGTACATAATTCTATAAGTGGGAATGCCCATTTTTCTGGTCAGACTGAAGAGGAGGTACTCGCTCAAGTTCGAAGGTTACTAAGTTATTTACCCCAAAATAATGAGGAGAAGGCTCCGATATATGACGCTTCATCAGATGATGATTATCGAGCAGATTTAACAGATGTGATCCCATTTGATCCTGTACGTCCATATGATGTCCGTAAAGTCATTGAACAAGTGGTAGATGAAGGCTCTTTTTTAGAAATTCATGAGCACTTTGCTCGCAATATAGTTGTAGGCTTTGCGCGAATAAGAGGCGAAGTAGTTGGGCTTGTATGTAACCAACCAAAGTTTATGGCGGGGGGATTAGATATCGATTCCTCAGATAAGGCTGCACGATTTATTCGTTTTTGCGATTCGTTTAACATTCCACTTATCACGTTTGAAGATGTGACGGGCTTTTTCCCTGGTGTTAAACAAGAACATGGTGGAATTATTCGTCACGGTGCAAAAATTTTGTATGCCTATTCTGAAGCGACTGTTCCAAAATTAACCGTAATACTACGTAAGGCATATGGTGGAGCATATGTTGCGCTAAACAGTAAGTCAATCGGAGCAGATATTGTATTTGCATGGCCAAATGCTGAAATAGCTGTAATGGGCCCTCAAGGTGCGGCAAATATTATTTTTGCAAACGAAATTAACGCAAGTGAAAATCCTGAAGAGATACGAGCACAAAAAATAGAAGAATACCGGGAAAAGTTTGCAAATCCATATGTAGCAGCTAGTCAAGGTATGGTTGATGATGTCATCGACCCACGAGAAACGAGAATTAAAATAGTTCAAGCGCTTGAAATGTTGAGGAATAAGAAAGAACAGCGTCCAAAAAAGAAACACGGTAACATCCCGTTGTAGGAACAAAATAGGAGCTTACTGTTCTTCTCGACAAGAGCAGGAACCTTTAACAGTGGAAGACGCACAATGTCTCTTGGCGAAGTGACCTCGAGGGGATAGGCGCTGAAGTTAGCCAGTAATAAAAACGCAAGCGCCTTGTTCATCCCCGACAAGTGCTGGAGCCAACTCGCAAGTAGGTGCTTTTTACCTTCAAGTGAATTGGCGAAGTGACCTCGAGGGGATAGGCGTTGAAGTTAGCCAGTAACAAAATCAGGCAAATACCTATAATCAACCCAAGTCCTGTTTGCAACGGTGGATTGCCATCCTTACTCCTTTGACAAGTGTTAGAGTAAACTTGACATGATGGGCACATTAACCAGTTCGCGTTTGTATAGGGTTCCTCCTTATAACTAAACATTGAAGTTTTACCGAGCTCTTATTCATATAAACAATAATAGTATTCATTGAGAGAGGCATTATGTGTTTGAAGTAATGCTTCTTTCTTTTTTAACAGTATAGTTTAAGATGAAGCTGGTAATGAATTTAGGATCAAGATAATTTAGGTGGCCTGCATTAGAAGGATGAACAACCGACAAAAGGTGAAAAATAAACTGTTTTATATTACACTAGAAATGTGCAAAAGCTGATAAAAATGATGGAGGAATGACAATGATTCAACAAGATCGTCTAGTTAACGAATTTATTGAACTAGTGAAGGTAGATTCTGAAACTAAATATGAAACAGAAATAGCAAAAGTATTAAAGGAAAAATTTTCATCCTTAGGTGTAAAAGTAGTTGAAGATGATACAACTTCACAAACAGGGCATGGTGCTGGCAATTTAATTTGCACATTAGAAGGTACAAAAAATGGTGTTGACCCAATCTATTTTACGTCACATATGGATACAGTTGTACCAGGAAATGGCATCAAACCTTCGATCAAAGATGGCTACATTGTAACTGATGGCACAACGATTTTAGGTGCAGATGATAAAGCTGGATTATCTGCAATGCTAGAAGCCATTCGCGTGTTAAAAGAAAATAATATAGCGCATGGAACGATTCAATTTATTATTACTGTTGGTGAAGAGTCTGGTCTAGTTGGTGCAAAAGTATTAGACCCATCGCAAATCATTGCAAAGTATGGTTATGCTATTGATAGCGATGGTAAAGTAGGTAATATTGTGGTAGCTGCACCTACGCAAGCGAAAATAATAGCAACCATCCATGGGAAAACAGCTCATGCTGGAGTTGCTCCGGAAAAAGGAGTTTCTGCAATAACAATTGCGTCAAAAGCAATTGCACAAATGCCGTTAGGTCGTATTGATGAAGAAACTACTGCAAATATTGGACGCTTCGAGGGTGGCACCCAAACAAATATTGTTTGTGATCGTGTTGATATTTTAGCTGAGGCACGCTCATTAGTTCAGGAAAAAATGGAAGCACAAGTTGCGAAAATGAAGGATGCCTTTGAATCTGTTGCAGAACAAATGGGTGGAAAAGCTGATGTTGAAGTCAACATTATGTATCCAGGATTTAAGTTTGGAGATGGCGATCATGTTGTTGCGATCGCAAAAAAAGCTGCAAAAAAAATCAATCGTCCATGCGAACTACAAAGAAGTGGTGGGGGCAGTGACGCTAATGTAATTGCTGGGTTTGGAATCCCAACAGTCAACTTAGCAGTTGGTTATGAGGAAATACATACAACAAATGAAAAAATACCAATAGAAGAATTAGTGAAATGTGCTGAAATGGTCGTTGCAATTATTGAAGAAGTAGCGAATTAAGGTAAGGATCAGGCTCCATTTCCTTATCATGGGAAGTGGGGTCGATTTTTTTGCTAAGCACTTTTCTTATCATTTGTTGCCAACATTAATATACCTTAGAAGAAAAGGTGCCATGGACGCTAAATATATATATTTTATAAAACAACAACGAATACAAAAAACAGCCTTTGGAGTCTCTAGAAATGATTTGCATTTCAATTGAATACACTTAGCAAATAGTTTTTGTAGGCGTTGCCATTTGAAGGGGGAATTTAAATGGAAAGTAATAAAGTGGTCGTTTTTAATATAAATAAGGAAGAATACGGATTTCCAATTAACCAAGTCGTTTCGATAGAAAAAATGGCGTCTGTTACGATCATTCCTCAAATGCCTCCATATGTGATAGGTGTCTTAAAAATTCGCGATGAGCTTGTGCCGATTATTGATACGAGTACTATTTTATTTAACAACTCTTTTGAAACTATGGCTAACATAAAAATAATAGTTACAAAAGCCAAAGATATTACTGTCGGCTTTGTAGTTGATGAAGCAAAGGAAATTATTGATATTGCTAGTGAGTATATAAAAGAGGTTCAACTTGTACAGTTTAAAAAGACATCTTATTTCACAGGTGTAGCAAATCTACAAAGTCGTTTAGTAACTTTAATTGACCCGGCTATGCTATTTGATAGTTTGGAAGGGAAAGAAGATATTAAAGGACATATGCACAGTTACCAATAATTGGTGACTGTGTTATCACATTAATTTTGGAAGTGTTTTTTATGAAACATTTATATCCGAAAAATGGTCAAGTAATTTTACATGTAGACATGAATAGTTTTTATGCATCTGTTGAAGTATCGTATGAACCATCGCTTAAGGGAAAGCCAATAGCGATCGCTGGAAATGTAGAAGAACGAAGAGGAATAATTATAACTTGTAGCTACGAAGCACGTGCTCTAGGAGTTAAGACTACAATGCCCGTATGGGAAGCGAAAAAGCTTTGTCCAACACTAGCGATAATTAAACCAAATTTCGAAAGATATAGGAAAGCTTCATTGCAAATGTTTGACGTGCTTAGAACTATTACTCCACTTGTCGAGCCGGTGTCCATTGATGAAGGATACGTAGATATTACTAATTGCTATGAGCTCGGTTCACCTCTTCATATTGCCACAGAGATACAAAAAAAACTTCTTCACAATCTGCAATTACCTAGTAGCATTGGTATAGCACCTAATAAATTTCTAGCTAAAATGGCATCAAATATGAAAAAACCGCTTGGTATCACGATTTTGAGAAAAAGAGATGTAGTAACAAAGCTTTGGCCGTTACAGGTTGATGCCATGCACGGGGTTGGTAAAAGAACAGCAGAAAAGTTAAATACAATCAATATTCAAACGATCGAGGATTTAGCGAAAGGAAAAGATGTTCAGTTAAGAAACCTTCTTGGGATTAACGGTATAAAATTGAAGGAAAGAGCAAATGGGCAAGATGGGAGGAAGGTTGACCCAGAGGCGATTTATGATCGTAAAAGTATAGGTAATTCAACAACTTTACCACACGATACAATTGATGACCGTAAAATAGAAAAAGTATTGCAGAAATTAGCCCAATCGGTGGGACAACGTTTGAGGCGTAAACATTTAGTTTGTCAAACAGTACAACTAACGATCCGCTACGCTAATCGCAAAACAATTACTCGCAGTCAAAAGCTTTCAAACCCAATGTCTGACGATGAGATGCTTTTTTCAACAGGGCTACAACTATTAAAAAGCCATTGGGATGAGCAACCGATTCGTCTGCTCGGTATTACAGCTCAAAACTTACTTGAAAAAGAAACTGCATCAAAACAGCTTGATATTTTTTCATTCGAAGATGACGCTAGAGAAGAACCATTAGCTAATACGATAACACAAATAAATGAAAAGTTCGGTAAAGATACGATAAAAAGAGGTGTGAAAGTTAACAAATCAAATGACTATGGAGATAATGAATCAGGCACAAGCTTTGAAAAAGACTTTTTCCTGTAGTACATTAGGGTGTGGAACTTGATTATAGTAGTATATTTGTGGTATTTTCAAGGTTGAAGATAGAATTTGTTGATAGAAAGGAAGTACTTATCATGACAAAACAGCAAATTGGTGTGATCGGCTTAGCGGTCATGGGGAAAAATTTAGCATTTAATATTGAAAGTAGAGGGTACTCTATATCTGTATATAATCGTTCACGTGAAAAAACGGATGAAATGCTTAGTGAAGCACAAGGAAAAAATGTTAAACCTACTTATAGTATTGAAGAATTTGTGGAATCACTTGAAGTACCAAGAAAAATCATGTTGATGGTTAAGGCAGGGAAGCCGACGGATGCAACGATTGAGCAATTACTTCCTCACTTATCAAAAGGGGATATATTAATAGACGGTGGAAATACTTATTTTGGCGATACACAAAGAAGAAACCAACTGTTAGCTGAGAAAGGCATTCACTTTATTGGTACAGGGGTTTCAGGTGGAGAAGAAGGTGCTTTAAAAGGCCCAGCTATTATGCCAGGAGGTCAAAAGGAAGCATACGAGCTTGTACGACCAATTTTTGAAGCTATTTCCGCAAAAGTTAATGGTGAGCCTTGTTGTACATATATTGGCCCAGATGGAGCTGGACATTATGTAAAAATGGTACATAATGGAATTGAATATGGCGATATGCAGCTTATTAGTGAAGCTTATTTTCTATTGAAAAACGTCCTAGGACTCGACGCTTTAGAACTTCATGAAATATTTAAAGAGTGGAATACTGGTGAACTTGATAGTTATCTCATTGAAATCACAGCTGATATATTCAAAAAAATTGATGAGGAAACAGGGAAACCTCTAGTTGATGTTATTTTAGATACAGCTGGTCAAAAAGGTACAGGAAAGTGGACAAGCCAAAGTGCTCTTGACCTCGGTGTGCCATTACCTATTATTACAGAATCTGTTTTTGCTCGCTTCATATCTGCTATGAAGGAAGAACGGATTAAAGCAAGCTCCATGTTAAGTGGTCCGAAATCACCTGCTTTTGATGGAGATAGACAAGAGTTTATTGAAGCGGTAAGAAAAGCACTGTATATGAGTAAAATATGTTCCTACGCTCAAGGCTGGGCTCAATATAAAGCAGCTTCTGAAGAATATGATTGGAATCTACAATACGGAGATATTGCGATGATTTTTAGAGGCGGGTGTATTATTCGAGCAAGATTCCTACAAAAAATTAAGGATGCATATGATAGAGATGCTCATTTACCAAACCTTTTGCTTGATCCATATTTTAAAGAGATCGTTGAAAGCTATCAATCATCACTACGTGAGATTATTGCTAGTGCGGTGAAGTTAGGTATTCCTGTACCTGCATTTTCTAGTGCTCTCGCATATTACGATAGTTATCGTACTGAAACTTTACCTGCAAACCTACTTCAAGCACAGCGTGACTATTTTGGAGCGCATACGTATCAAAGAATTGATAAAGAAGGCATTTTCCATACAGAATGGTTAGAAAAATAAAAGTAATGAAGAAAGCTCCTCAAGGTGGGGCTTTCTTTTGTATATTTGCAGATTAAATTATTTATTAGTCAATAGGAGGGGAAGATTTTGCTAAAGAAGCGGTTCATATCGGAAAATTTAACACTATCATATGAAGAAGTTGGACAAGGTGAAGCCATTGTCTTACTGCATGGATTTTGTGGGAGTCATGCTTATTGGGAAAGGATTATGCCAGAATTAGCGAAACAATATCGAGTAATTGCTCCCGATTTACGCGGGCACGGAGGTTCAACTTATCAAACCGACGAATATGCGATTGAAGATATGGCTGAAGATATTAAACTTCTGTTAGAAGCGCTAAATATTAATAAAGTTTCAATGTTTGGACATTCACTAGGTGGGTACATTACACTCGCTTTTGTAGAACATTATAGTAGTATGCTAAATAGTTTTTCACTCATTCATTCGACTGCTTTTGCTGATTCAGATGAGGCGATAGCCGGTAGGGAAGCGAATATAAAAAAAGTTGAAAAAGACGGGGTAGACCCCCTAATTAATGGTTTAGTCCCGAAGCTCTTTTCAGAAAATAACGTAATGAAAATGAAGGAAGAGGTGGCTTACATAAAGGAAATTGGGTATAAAACATCGAAAGAGGGAACTATTGGTGCGTTAAATGCAATGAAAAACCGCCCAAATCGCAAAGAAATACTAGAGCATACTCCTTTACCTGTGTTATTAGTCGCTGGAGAACAGGATCGAATCATATCAACAGCAAACGTGTTTTCCACTTCAAAAGATAATGTAACTCAATCTCTAATTAAAAACGTTGGTCATATGAGTATGTTTGAGGATAGTGAACAGTTATTATCAGATATAAAAAGTTTTTTATCGTGAGAACCGATAAAAAATAATTTCGCTGTTACTGAAAATTATTGATAAATATAAGAGTGAGGAGGGTGGTTTTTTGAATTACGTAATTATAGGCGGTGATGCAGCTGGTATGAGTGCTGCTATGCAAATTATAAGAAATGACAGCGATGCCAAGGTCACAACATTAGAAAAAGGTGGAATTTATTCTTATGGACAATGCGGTCTACCATATACGATAAGTGGAGTAATTCCATCCACTGAGAAACTTATAGCTAGGTCTGTGGAGACTTTTCGAGACAAATACGGAATTAATGCACAAATATACCACGAAGTTCAAAATGTGATTTCTGAAGAAAAAGTAGTTCAAGGTATTAACATCCATACCGGAGAAACGTTTGCTTATGAGTATGATAAATTATTAATTGCTAGCGGTGCATCGCCTGTCGTTCCAAAATGGAAGGGTGTTGACCTTAAGCGAGTGTTTACACTGAAAACAATCCCAGATGCTAATAGCATACTCGAAGAACTGGATGATGATATAAACAATGTGACTGTAATTGGCGGTGGTTACATTGGCTTAGAGATGGCAGAAAACTTCAAGATGCTTGGAAAAAATGTTCGCATGATTCAACGTGGAAGTCAATTGGGAAGTATTTTTGATGAAGATATGGCCGAACTCATTCATGAAGAAGCAATAAAGCATGGAATAGAGTTAAATACAAATGAAAATGTCATTTCCTTAAATGGGGATAAATTTGTTGAATCAGTTCAAACAGATCGTGGTGAATATGACACAGATCTCGTTTTAATAGCTATCGGTGCAAGACCTAATACGACATTTGTGAAAGACACGGGGCTTGTTTTTGGCGTAAAGGGTGCTATTCAAATAAATCGTTATATGCAAACAAATATAGAGGATGTGTATGCGGCAGGGGACTGTGCAGTACAATATCATATGGTAAAAGGACAAGATGACTATATTCCTCTTGGAACGACAGCAAACAAGCAGGGAAGACTTGCTGGTTTAAATATGATAGGAAGTGCAAGAGCTTTTGCGGGAGTTACAGGGTCATCCATTATAAAATTTATGGATCTATCATTAGGCAGAACAGGACTATCGGAGAAAGAAGCTCATGCTTTAAATATTCCCTATGAAACAGTAAAAATAACTACGAAGCATATTGCAGGGTATTATCCAGGGGCTGATCCAATACATATAAAACTAGTTTATAGAAGTGATAACCACCTTTTACTTGGTGGACAATTGATCGGTAAAGCAGGGGTTGATAAGCGTGTGGACGTGTTAGCAACAGGACTGTATAATCGCATGTCAATAAACGAACTAGAAGATCTTGATCTATGTTATGCTCCGCCATTTAACGGCGCGTGGGATCCAATTCAACAGGCTTCTAGAAGAGTACGGTAAAAACTAGAATCATAGTTGTAGCTTTGATTGATATTTTGTTCTGACAGATCAATATATATAACTCAAGTTCGCAACATCTTTTTCTGCGTTAACGACTATGATATTGTATAAAAGTTGCTTAGCAGATCAAATATATTAAAAACCTTGTTATAAAATAAGGAGGCTTATGTGGATACAAAAAGAATTGCAGGAGAAAAAGCAGTAGAATATATTACAGATGGAATGACAGTAGGACTTGGAACGGGTTCAACAGTATATTGGACCATTAAAAAGCTGGCTGAGTTAGTAAAAGCAGGGCTTTCGATAAAGACTATACCTACCTCAAATCATACAGAGATATTAGCAAGAAAGTTAAATATACCATTGAGTAATTTTGATGAAATAAAAGAACTTGATATAACAATAGATGGTGCTGATGAAATTGATGCTAAGTATAATCTTATAAAAGGTGGAGGCGGTGCATTGTTGAGGGAGAAGTTAGTTGCTCTTTCTTCAAAACAGCTAGTCATAGTTGCTGATGAAACCAAAGTCGTAGAAACCTTGGGAAAGTTTCCACTACCCATTGAAGTTGTACCATTTGCTTGGCAAAGAACTGCTAAGGAAATTACTCAGCAGTTGAATGTATTGCCTAAACTACGCTCTGTTCAGAATGATCCATATATTACTGACAATGGAAATTTCATACTTGATTGTAATGTAAGTGACATTCATGCTCCAGCAGTGTTACAACAAAGCTTGAAACAAGTTACTGGAGTCATTGACACAGGTTTGTTTCCGAGTATGGCCAACGTAGTTATCATTGGGTCAAGAGACGGTGTGCAAGTTATTGAAAAGGTATAGGTTGTTTCTTTGTACATTTGTCTAAACTAAATTGCTCGCTAAGGTTTAATACGGTAAAATGCTACAAACAATAGCGGTATAAGCTTTTGATCTCATGATCAATGTGTCAGCTGTTGGAATAAAAAAATAAAATGTGTACACCTTTTTACATATGGATGTACACATTTTTATATTGAAAAACTATTTATGAGAGCTCTTTATTTTACATACCTTCAAACAATAAAACACGCGCTGGAGCAGCATCACAGCCCTGCAGCTTTATTGGGGCAGCAACCATAAAGTATTCACCAGCAGCTATTTCTTTTAAACGAAGACCTTCGATAATAATAACATCATTCGTAAATAGTGTTTTATGTGTTGGGTGTCCTGGCTGGCTTCTTTCGATGCCTAATGCATCAACACCAACACCCTTTATTCCTTTTTCAGCAAGATAAGTTGCAGCTTCTTCATTCACAAAAATAAATTCAAAATTAAACTCTTCATCATACGAATTTTTCGTTTTGAATATAACAAAATCATTTTCTTGAATGTCGAATTTTTCAATGTCTTTTTTTGTAATTTGGTCTTCAACCTCTGTTAGGTCAAATACTTTACATTGGCCTACTAAGTCTTCAATTGATATCGTTTCAATCGTTTCACCATCATTAATCATGTGTAGAGGCGCATCAACATGCGTGCCACCGTGCACATCCATATCAATTCGAGATTCGGTTATATAATCATTAGTTACAGTTGTTAAACTCGGTTGTTTTGATGGTGTATTTTTGTACACAGGCATTCCTGTATAAACTTGTGCAGTCACATCATACATCTTCATTATTATTCAATTCCTTTCATGGGGTATGTCCCCCGCTAAATTAATATGTATATCTGGTGGAGGGTTAAATCCCCCACCAAGCGAAGCCATCTTTTGCAAGGAGTTGATCTGCTAATTTTGGTCCTGTTGTGCCAGCTTCATAATTAGGAAAATCCTTGGCTTTCTCTTTTTCCCAAATAGATGATATTGTATCAACAAATTTCCAAGAAAGAGCGACTTCATCCCAATGAGTAAAGTTTGTAGCATCACCCCTCATACAATCAAAGATGAGTTTTTCATATGCTTCAGGCGTATTTATGCCGTCCACACAATTATTGCAATAATCTAGCTGTATAGGTGTTGTTTTCATCGTCTGTCCACTCCTTTTTGCATTCAAATGCAATGTAATTCCTTCATCAGGTTGAATGTGTATGACGAGTAGGTTAGGGTGCATCGTTTCCCCTTTTTTATAATAGAGGTTCATCGGTACATCATTAAATTGAACTACAACTTTCGTTGATTTTGTAGGCATTCTTTTACCTGTTCTTATGTAAAAAGGTACCCCTGCCCAGCGGAAATTATCGATAAGTAGTTTTCCAGCTACATACGTTTCAGTATTAGACTCTGCATCAACTAAATTTTCTTCACGATATGCACTCACGTTCTTATCGTTAACGATACCTTTGCCGTATTGACCACGAACAAAATAATCATTAACTTCTTGTTCTTCTATTGGACGAAGTGCACCTAATACTTTTACTTTCTCATTTCGAATTTCTTTTGTTGCAAGCCTACTTGGTGGCTCCATTGCTAGGAGAGATACGATTTGTAGCATATGGTTTTGCAACATATCCCGCAATGCTCCGGATTTTTCATAGTATCGTCCACGATCTTCCACACCAAGTGATTCACTAGACGTGATTTGGATATTTGATATATATCTATTATTCCAGAGCGGTTCAAATAAAGCATTCGCAAAGCGAATAACTTCGATATTTTGAACCATTTCTTTACCCAAGTAATGATCGATACGATATATTTGATCTTCAGAGAAGGATTCTCTAATTTGTTCATTTAATTTTTGTGCCGATGGTAGGTCATGCCCGAAAGGTTTTTCAATGACTAGCCTTGACCACCCTTGAGTGTTTGTTAATCCTTCTGATTTTAAGAAAGAGGCAATTGTACCGAAAAACTCCGGAGCCATTGCTAAATAAAACATTCGGTTGCCCACGGTGTTATATTTCGTATCAAGTGTGTCTACTAACTCCTTTAATTGCTCGTATGAAGAACTATTCGTTACGTCAAAAGGGTGATAGTAAAAATGCGACGTAAAATCATCATTATCAAGCTCTTGGATGTTGGAATCTTCAATCGAAGTTTTTACATCGTTACGGAACTCTTCGTTTGATAAAGGCCGCCTTGCAACCCCCACAACTGCAAAGTCATTAGACATCTTTTTTTCCTTAAATAGGTTATAAATGGAGGGATATAATTTTCGCTTTGCTAAGTCACCTGTTGCTCCAAAAATAATAATAATTGCTTTTGGTTTTTCTACATTGCTCACGCTCAAAACCTCTCTCTTCTCGTAGCGTTAAAAGTATTTATGCAATACTTAATTGTGGTTTGTAAGTAAAAGGAAAATATATGATATTAGCTGATCCTTTATATTTAGTTTTATCATAAATGACTACAAAAATAAAATTTATAGCAACCAATTTTATGTTTTAAAAGAAAAAATACGATAAAACAGGCTAATATTCTACATATTTATCGAAAAAACCCGACACCTACATAGTAAACTTATGTATTAAATATATACTTAGTAACTAAGGTCTATTAATACAACAACTACTGTTATGATGAAGTTCTGGAGTCATTATCTGAAGAAATCATACATGAGTTTAACTATCATTTTTCTTTTTGCCTAATCCAACTGTAGTTGTTATGCTTAGTATAGCGCAACGGTGGGGGAGGTATTATTATGGAAGTTATTTTTTTAGGAACAGGGGCTGGTGTACCTGCAAAGGAGCGGAACGTAACATCAATTGCTTTACAATTGTTAGAAGAGCGTGCATCCGTATGGCTTTTTGATTGTGGTGAAGCAACTCAACACCAAATTTTACATACGTCAATTCGCCCGAGGAGAATAGACAAAATTTTTATCACCCATCTTCATGGCGATCATATTTTTGGACTTCCAGGGTTATTAGGAAGCCGATCGTTTCAAGGTGGAGAAACACCAGTGACAGTTTATGGACCGAGCGGTATTAAAGATTATTTAACCATCTCCTTAAAAACTAGTAGCACCCGTTTAAAATACGATTTACATATTCATGAAATTGATGAAGGATTGATCTATGAGGATGAGCAATTTCATGTTACTGCAGGTAAACTTGAACATGGTATCACTTCCTATGGATATCGAATTGTTGAAAAAGATTTACCAGGAGCGTTACTTGTAGACGAGTTAAAAGCACGTGGTATCCCCCCTGGTCCAATATACCAACAATTAAAAAAGGGTTTAACTATTGAGTTAGAAAACGGTGACATCATTGATGGAAAACAATTTATTGGTCCAAGCCAAAAAGGAAGAATTATTACGGTTTTAGGAGATACGAGAAGCAAAGAAAAAAGTGTTGAACTCGGTAAAAATGCAGACTTATTGATTCACGAAGCAACTTTTGGAGGAGCAGAAGAAGAGTTAGCTTATAATTATTTTCATTCAACTAGTTATGAAGCTGCAGAGATTGCAAAAAAGGCAAATGTTAAAGCTTTGATGCTAACACATATTAGCTCGCGCTATCAGGGGAGTAGCTCTGAAGTGCTTGTAAATGAGGCTCGTGAGATATTCGATAATACATATATGGCTCATGACTTTTTGTCATACCCTATTCCAAAATTATCAAGAGGCATGAAAGGCTAATGTCAATTTTTTTGGTATGAAGTTAGTTTCTACTTCATCTAAAGGGGGTGTCATCAGGTGGGGAAAAGCTCCACCTGATGAAATAGATTGCTCTACGGTAGAATTGGGTATGCTAAGCTTTGCTATTTAACAAGTTGTGTTAAAGCTGCCCCCAATTCAGTTGATCGATCAGTTGCCCGTTTTATACATGCAATGACAGCTTGTTGATATTGGTGCTGTTCTAGGACCTGTATGCCAGCCTCTGTTGTACCACCTGGACTTGTCACCTCGCGTCTAAGTGTGGCCGGTTGTTTTTCTGATGTCTTTAACATTTCTGCTGCCCCGATAATTGTTTGTAAAATAAGCTCTTTGGCAACAGCTTTATCTAGGCCAATTTCAACTGATGCATTTTCCATTGCTTCCACTAAATAATATACATATGCTGGCCCACTTCCAGAAAGGCCTGTTACAGCATGTAACTTGTCTTCAGCAACGATAGTAACGATCCCAACAGTTTCAAACAATGTCCTAGCAATTTCTAAATGGCTTTTTGAACTATATGTTCCTTGTGCCAAAGCAGTTGCGGATTTGCCAATGGTTGCAGACGTATTTGGCATGGCTCGTATAACAGGGTTCTTTTCCTGTAAAAGTTCATTTATAGATGTCGTAGAAACGCCTGCCAACAATGAAATAATGAGCTGATCTGCTCGAATATATTTCGATATGGAGGACAACCCTTCAGCCACATCTTTCGGTTTCATTGCTAGGACGATAACATCCGCATTCTTTATAAGGCTTTCTTTAGAGGTAGTCGTTGTCACCCCATATTTATTCGATAATTCTACTAAACGAGAATGGTTGGAGCGATTTGTTACTGAAATTTGCTTTGGTTGATACAGTGATTCCTTCACCATACCAGCTATTAGCGCTTCAGCCATCGAACCTGCTCCGATGAAAGCAATGTTTAACTCAGTGCTCATTGTAATCCCTCCAAAATCAAATTGATATTCCAAAAAGCATGTGAAATATAAAAAGACCTATTCCATCCATAATAAGGACGGAATAGGTCTATTTCCGCGGTACCACCTTCATTGACAATAACACTCGATACTCACAATTCACGAATGAAAATCGTCCAGCTCTCTCCCGTAACGAGGGTATACGGTTAGTTTTGCTAACTGCTCCTGGGTAGGTTCATTGATTAAGCGGGTTATGAAATCTTTCAGCCGATGGATTTCATTCTCTTATTACCATTAATCATTTACTAGTCCCATTCAGTGCATTTGCTATATGGTTAGAAGGCATAAATTGCCTAGGTTATTTGTGTCTAGATATCGAGCTCGATCGGGTTCAAGTCGTTTCAGACAAACATTTGAAGACAAAAGGTGTATTCAAATGTTTGTCTTTCAGCTCATGTACCCAACAAGTTTTGATTTTCAGTTTTCTTATTTGTTTGTCATTATGAATTGTCCACATCTATTTGTCAATAGCTATCAGTTGATTTTTTTTACCACATTAACGCGTTATTATATCTAATTATTTGAATATAATGACAAGTGAGAGGAAAACATGTAAACTATGATACATAGTATATGATTATTAAAGTCCTCATGTTAGGGGAGCTATAAAATTGTAAATTAACAGCTGAAAAATGATTATATAAATATAATTGAACATGAAAGGGTGAAAAGTAATGGAACAAATTTTAAAATTAACTGTACCAACACCATTTCCAGTTGGTGATGTTAATATGTATCTCATAAAAGGTGACAGCTTAACGTTAATAGACGCTGGAATTAAAACAGAGGAAGCATGGAATGTTTTTAGAACTCAATTAAAGGAATACGGCTATCGCCCAGAGGATATTGAGCAAGTTGTTATTACACATCATCATCCAGATCATGTTGGTTTACTAGAGTATTTACCTGCTGATCTACCGGTCATTGGTCATCCGAAAAATGAACCATGGATTAGTCAAGATAAGGAATACTTAACGCAAAGGGAATCTTTTTTTACATCACTTTTTTTTCAAGCGGGTATCGATCCAGCTTATATGCCTCTCATAGCAAAAATGAAACTGTCTCTCCGCTTTTCTTGCACTCGGTCATTAACACGTGAAATTATTCAAGGCGATACGATTGACGGTTTGCATGAATGGAAGGTTATAGAAACACCAGGGCATGCCCAAAGTCATATCGTGCTTTATCGCGAATCAGATGGACTGCTAATTGCAGGTGATCATTTATTAGCAGCTATTTCACCTAACCCGCTGCTTGAAGCACCTATGTTTGGTGAGATAAATCGTCCAAAACCTCAATTACAATATAATGAGTCAATTAAAAAGCTACTTGATATTGATATCTCTTATGCTTTTACTGGCCACGGAGAAGATATAGAAGATGCACATTCGTTAATTCTTAAACGCCTTGATAAACAAAAAGAAAAGGCATATTATGTGCTAGACATGTTAAAGAAAAAACCTATGACTGCTTTTGAGGTGTGTAAGCAGTTGTATCCTTCTGTTTATCAAAAAGAGTTAGCTCTCACAATGTCTGAAGCGTTTGGGCAATTGGACTATTTAGTTGATATCAACGAAATTGTAGTCGATACATCGAGCGAGCAATGGCTATATTCCGCTCAAGTTTCTAAAGTGTTGTAAAGTGAACAAATAGAAAGTGTTTAAAGGCTAACGGTTTAGGACCAGTTAGCCTTATTTAAGTAGATGGCTTTTATTCTAAACCACTATATATTGTTTTAAATTTTTTATCTTCAAATTGTACTGCTAATTCGTGAGTTGTTTCTTTTTCAGACCTCAGTGGGTGTGAATAATGAATAGGTAGCTTAAACATTAAAACGTATATATTTTAACAATTTAGTGTATTTTAGAAGTAAATATTTACAAAAAATGCTTGCACTGATACTATAAAAAAAACTAAAAATTGTAATCGCGACGACGAGAAGAGTAGATAATATTAATTCTTTCCAGAGAGCTCCAACTGCTGAAAAGGAGTAAGAATTATTTGTTGAACCAAGCCTCAGAGTATCGCATTGGAACTTATTTTAAGGGATAGTGTGACAGGTGCTCCTGTTATAGAGCTAGGGTATAAGTATTAAATTTTAATACCGTACCTGAAGAGGTTAATATGGTGACATATTAACAAACTGGGGTGGTACCACGATATATAATCTCGTCCCCAAGACATAACTAGTCTTGGGGGTGAGATTTTTTTTGTTGAACCATTCAAATTTAAATTTAGGAGGATAGAAAATGAGTGAGAATAAGATAATTACCAACGGTTTTATAGATAGATTAATCGAAGACGACTTATTGGATGGTACTTTTAATAGACCTAATTGTACAAGGTTCCCACCTGAGCCAAATGGATATCTTCATATTGGTAGTGTTTATGCTATTCATACAAACTTTATGGTCTCTCAAAAGTTTAATGGAAATTTTAATCTACGTTTTGATGATACAAACCCTTTAAAAGAGGATATTGAGTATGTTAATGCAATTATTGAGGATATTAATTGGTTAGGCTATCGCCCAGGTAATCGAGTATTTTATGGGTCAGACTATTCTAATGAAATTTTTAATGCTGCTGTTACATTGATAAAAAAAGGTAAAGCTTATGTTTGTGACCTTTCTCCTGAGGAAATTACAAATTATCGTGGTACTTTAATTGAACCTGGAAAAAATAGTCCATATAGAGAAAGAACTATTGAGGAAAATTTAACTTTATTCTTAAAGATGAAAAAGGGTGAATTTCCAACAGCTTCTAAAGTATTACGAGCAAAAATAGATATGGAGTCGCCAAATATCAATTTAAGAGACCCTATCTTATATAGAATTATTCACAAAAACCATTATAGAACGGGTAGTGATTGGTGTATTTATCCGATGTATGATTTTGCACATCCAATTCAAGATTCAATAGAAGGGGTTACACATTCTCTATGTTCCATAGAATTTAGAGACCATCGCCCGTTATACGAATGGGTATTAAGTGAACTCGATGTAAAAGAACCACCGAAACAAAGAGAGTTCGGCAGAGTAAATCTAACAGGAGTTGTAACTAGTAAAAGATATTTAAGAGAGCTGGTAACAGAAGGGTATGTAGATGGATGGGATGACCCGAGATTACCAACAATAAGGGGATTAAGAAGAAGAGGAGTTACTCCAGAAAGTATCAGAAAGTTTATCAATGAAATTGGTTTTGTAAAACATCAAAGCACTGTTGATTATGCAATGCTTGAAAGTATCGTTCGTAACGAACTGAAACCGAAAGTGAAAAGTGTTATGGCTGTCTTAAATCCTTTAAAGGTTACTATTACGAACTTTGATGAAAATAAGAAGGAAATGCTATCAATTGACAACAATGTAGAAAATCCTAATTTAGGAAAAAGAGATGTACCTTTTTCAAGCGTAATCTATATTGAAAAAGATGACTTTATGGAAGTGCCCGTAAAAGGTTTTAAAAGATTAACATTGAATTCAGAGGTTCGATTAAAGGGAGCCTATTTTATTAAGTGTAATGAAGTTATAAAGGATGAGACTGGTGAAATTATTGAACTTCGTTGTACGTATGACCAAAAAACAAAAAGTGGAACAGGTTTTACAGGCAGAAAAGTAAAGGGTACGATTCATTGGGTTTCAGCTCTACATGGTGTAAAAGCAGACGTTATATTATATATATGAGAAATTATTCGAGAATGAAGATATCGTAAAGGACAAAGAAAAAACATGGATGGAAAAAATCAATCCGAATTCGAAAGTGATTAAAAAAGACTGTTTCATAGAACCTGCTATTAACAACTCAAGGATTGAAAATAAGTTTCAATTTTTCCGTCATGGTTATTTCAACGTAGATAAAAATTCATCAGCCGAAAAGTTAATTTTTAACAGAATTGTTGCATTAAAAAATTCTTGGAAAAGAAAATAGAATGAAGATAATCCTATATATAATTCCAAATGAAGTGATAAAATTACAATATCAGTAAACGTCTAGTAAACCAGAAACTACTTTAATTATTAAAGCAATCAATATCTATATTGGAAAATAATTGAAAATGGATTAGTAAATGTTCGATCCTATCAGGTGTATTAATGCATGTGAAAATACAATGTTTGTCTATAGATAAAAAAACTTTTAAAGGCTACAATTGATAAAACCGTCATAAATAAAATGAGCTAATATGTCTCTTATGAAACTTAATTTTTGCGGGGGAGAAGGATGAGTACACTATTAAACAAAAATATCGTTATTACAGGAGCTTCCTCAGGGATTGGTGAAAAAATTGCATTGAAGGTGGCTAAGCTGGGTGCACGACCTATACTGCTTGCTAGATCTGAAGATAAATTAAAAGAGATTTCATTATATATAAACGAACAAGCTTCAGTCGATAGTCTGTATTTTTCACTTGATGTAAGTAACTTACATCAAGTGAAAGTAGTTTTTCAACAAATTTATCAAGAGGTTGGACATATAGACATTCTCGTAAATAATGCCGGATTCGGTATTTTCGATGCATTTATTGATGCAAATATGGATGATATTGAACGAATGTTTGCAGTAAATGTACTTGGATTAACGGCTTGTACGAAGGAAGTGTTACCTTCTATGCTAAGCAATAACTCAGGGCATATTATAAATATTGCATCTCAAGCGGGAAAATTGGCTACACCTAAATCGAGCGGTTATTCAGCAACTAAACATGCGGTAATTGGATTTACTAATAGTTTAAGAATGGAGCTTGCTAAAACAAACATTCATGTTTCGGCAGTTAATCCTGGGCCAATTGAAACAAATTTTTTCAACACTGCTGACAAATCAGGTAATTATGTGAAAAATGTAAAAAAAATAATCTTGAAATCAGATTATGTGTCTGAGCAAATCATAAAATTAATGATTAATCCTAAGCGAGAGTTAAATTTACCTAGATGGATGAATGCTAGTAGTGTTTTGTATCATTTATTTCCTAGAGCTTTTGAGAAATTTGCAGGAGTATTTGATAAGAAATAACATTAGTTAATGAGGAGTAATTTAACATTACACAAAACAAACCACCGCTATGAACGGTGGTAACTTGTCTAAGAGCGCTTAGTTAAGATTTGTGAATTTATGGAATTGTGATATAATTCGGGAATCACTGCTACAGCAATAGAATATTGATTCTATGGTCCATTTGAGTTTGAAGAAAATGTTGTTGGGGGAGGACTATTTGTTATGCATCTTTCTGAAGATGCCAACTCCCATTTTATTTCACACATATCTCCATCGTTACCTCCACTACACGAAGCGGTAACTCTTGTTACATTATTAAAAGAAAAGCTAAAGTTTTGTGTCACAATTAAATCCTGTTGATGTAATAATAGGTTATTTGATAAGATACGTATAGTTGCATTAGAGCAAGGTCCTGTACCGGCTCCATTGGTAGAGATTGTTCCACTTAAAGAGCCTTGGGTATTTCCAGTGAAAATTGTGTATTCAGATGCCCCACAAGATAAGTTAACACTACTGTTCATCTGGTTAACAAAGGTAGGGCAATCGCAACAAGCTGTCTTCTCTGCGGTAGTTATCTTAGTGCTACCACAACATGACGATGTAGTATATTTACCCATTTTTTAACTCCTTTTCATAGTTTGTCTAGTGTATTTTATTCTTGCTAATCAGCATTGATTGGGCACGAGGGTAAATAATATCTTCTTTGGTGATAGTAGTTGTTTAGTTATCTTATACAATTCAGTAAACCTTGCTCATGTATTACAGAGTAAGGTTTTTTTGAGTGGAAAGTCCATAAGTAAAGAAATTACTAAACTTATTTTGTTATACATAGTACAACTTTAACAGGAATACATTGAGCATAAATGGATTTGCAAGAATAAATTGAGGCACTACTTTATAGGAGGAATTTGCCGTTGAAAATGCTTGTTACAGGGGGGGCTGGATTCATTGGTAGATGGGTTGTTAAACAGCTTTTATCAGATCAGCACAAAGTGTGGATAGTGGACGACCTATCTAACGGCAGAACAGAAAATATTGAAGAGTTTATTGGAAATGAAAATTTTATGGAGTTTGTTCATGGGGATATTAAAGACATCGTTTTATTAAACGAGCTCTTTCAACAAAAATTTGATCTTTGTTATCATCTGGCGGCGAGCATTAATGTTCATGATAGTATTGAGCATCCCGATACAACTTTTAATAATGATACAATTGGAACATTCTACATTCTTGAACAATGCAGGAGATATGATGTAAAGCTTGTTTTTATGAGTACATGTATGGTTTATGATCGATCTTCAAACGATGTTGGTATTAATGAGACACATTCAATTAAACCAGCATCTCCATATGCAGGAGCGAAAATAGCAGCTGAAAATATGGTGCTCTCTTATTATTATTCATACGGTCTTCCTGTAGTAGTTCTTCGCCCGTTTAATACGTATGGTCCGTATCAAAAATCAAATGGCGAAGGTGGGGTTATTACTAAATTTCTGCAAAATAAATTGAATGGTCAAAGCTTAAATATATATGGGAATGGGACTCAGACGAGAGATTTTCTTTTCGTAGATGACTGTGCTCAATTTGTCGTTACAGCAGGCTACTCTAATCAAGCAAATGGCGAAATAGTAAATGCGGGGTTAGGATCTGATATTACAATAAAAGAGTTAGCAAAGATAATTGTTAATGGTGATCAATCTAGGATTCGACTCGTTCCTCATATTCATCCTCAAAGTGAAATAGAGAAACTATTATGTAATTTTGATAAGGCAACACAATTATTAGGATGGGTGCCGAAAGTGAGCTTAGAAGAAGGCATAAGAAGAACAGAGGAGTGGTTAAAAGATAGGTGGAAAAAAATATAATGATTTATGCTAACAGGACATAGTGGAAGGCAAATACGCTTAATGAATATACATTAGACCTGAACTACCCATGCTGATACAGACATACCCCAAACTACAATTTAGTATACGAGTTGGTCATGAAAAAATAAGCAACTGAATCAAAAAAAGAGGCATCTCAATATTCTTAGAAATGATCGGTAAACAGCCTAGGAATGGTTTATACAATTGTAAATAAGAGGTGATGGAAAATGAAGAGGGTATTGGAAATCACCCCATTTTTAATAAGTGGTTCTGGAAAAGTTGTAACTACATTATCTTTAGAATTAAGAAAATATTTTGAAGTAACTGTGGCAACTTCAAATCCAGTTGAACAAATAAAGAATTGGGAGGAATATGAAGAAATATTAAAGAAAAATGATGTTCCTATTATAAAAGTTGACTCCTTTAAACGTGATTACAAAAATATGTGGACAGAAATTATATCGTTGACAACTATTCTAGATCAATTTGACCTTGTTCATGTGCATGCCGGATATCCAGCTTTCTTAGTAAATATGGCAAAGAAACTTTGCGGTAAAAACATTCCAATTGTAGCAACGTTTCACAGTTGGAATGTTAATAGGCCAACATGGATGAACATAGCAGATGGTTATGCATTTAAAATGTGTGATGAAATATATACAATGTCATACTATTGGAAACAATTTCTAGAGGTGAACGTGAATATTGATAAGAACAAATTAGAGGTTGTCCCTTGGGGAATTGATGTGGAATATTGTGAGAATATTAAGATAAATAAAAAGTTAAAAACATTATTTTGTCAGAGCGATGAATTTTGTTTTGTTACTTTAGGGCGTGTAGAAGAAAGGAAGGGGCTATTATATTTAGTTAAATCTTTTAAAAAAGCGCTAACTCAAATTAAAAGAGCGAAATTAATCATTATAGGTGAAATTGCTGAACAGGACTATTATGAGAAAGTACTAAATGAAATACATCTGAGTGGTATACAAGAACATGTTGTGTTTACTGGTATGCTGAAAAACCCTCTCGAATTGGTTAAGTGTTGCAATGTTTTTGTGTTTCCTACACTAAGTGAAGGCCTAGGTATTGTTGGGCTAGAGGCGATGGCTCTTCAAGTCCCTGTAATAGCCTCTTATACAGAAGGTATTCAAGATTACTTACGGCCGAATATTAATGGCATAGGGGTGAAGCCAGGGAATATAGATGAACTTGCTGATGCATTAATTTATTCATATGAGAATTACTATAAATTATTAGAATTAACAAAAAACGCAAAAATGACTGTGAAGAAGAAGTATGATATTAACGATTGTGTCAGTAAATATGTAAACACGATTAGAAGACATAACCAATAGTTATTCTTAACACTCTTTAATATGAATAACAACTATTGCTACAATTCAATTCTATGAAAACTGTTAGCTACTTTCACTATTAGTTCAAGGTTCCAATCGGATTTACCGAAAATCATACAAAGTAAGTAACGGAATAATGTTTAATCATGACAGTTTGTTAAGAAGGAAAACATTCGTAACAAAAACATGCTAACATCTGTGACTTAAATTGCCGTTAATTTACGAGATAAATTGTACTTAGTATTCTAAATTCAAAGAATGTTGACCTGAATGATTTTATTAGTATTCTCTCTTCAATATTGAAAATCATAATGAGAGTAGGGGAATAAATGCACCACGTGTTACTATCAGGTGGTTCGGGGAAACGGTTGTGGCCAATTTCTAATGATTCAAGATCAAAGCAGTTTTTGAAGATATTAAAAGATGACAATGGCAATGTAGAGTCAATGGTTCAGAGAGTTTTACGTCAACTGCAATTGGCTGGTGTAAGGGATTCAATATACATTACTGCACCTAAATCTCAAGTAGAAATAGTACAAAATCAAATTTCTTCACCTATATCACTCATTGTTGAGCCTAACAGGAGAGATACGTTTCCAGCTATATCGTTAGCTGCAACTTACTTACTATCATTAGGAAATGACCTTGATGAGGTGATTTGTGTCATTCCTGTAGATTCTTATGTTGAAAATGATTTTTTTACTAAGGTACTAGAATTAGAGAAGGTTGTAAATGAAACAGAATGTGATATTGCCTTAATTGGAGTACGTCCTGTATATCCGTCTGAAAAATATGGATATATTGTGCCGAAGCAATCTTTTGTTCAAGGTTCTTACTATCATGGGAGTTACTTTATTGAAAAACCGAATGAAAAAGAGGCGCAACAATTAATAAAAGAAGGTGCACTTTGGAATTGTGGGATTTTTGCATTTAAACTAAGATATTTAATAAATTTATTAATACAAAAAGGTATATCGGTTACATATGACAAGTTGTTAAGACAGTACGAACAATTAAAGAGAATTAGTTTTGATTTCGAAGTTGTCGAATTTGCAAAAAATATAGTCATTTTGCCATATGAGGGTGAATGGAAGGATCTAGGTTCTTGGAACACTTTAACAGATGAAATGTCTAATAATATTGTAGGAAATGGGAAAATAAGTGAAGATTCAACGAATATACATCTAATAAATGAACTAGAGATTCCTACATATGTATTAGGAGTGTCGGATGCAGTTGTTGCAGCAAGTCCAGACGGGATTTTAGTAAGTAGCAAAAGAGCTAGTCCTCGATTAAAAGACTTATTAGATGGATTTGAACAACGACCCATGTATGAAGAGCGTCGTTGGGGGTGGTATCGCGTTCTTGATTATACCAAGTTAGCAAATGGTATTGAAGTACTAACAAAAAGAATCTGTATTTACAAAGGGAGAAACTTAAGTTATCAATTGCACAAAAAACGAAATGAAACGTGGAAGATTATTTCAGGTAATGGAATATGCATATTAAATAATAAGGAGTTTCATGTAAAGGATGGAGATGTTGTTAATATTCAAATTGGTGATAAACATACGATAAAAGGGTTAACTGATATTGAAATTATCGAAATACAAATGGGTAAGGAGCTTGTTGAAGAAGATATTATTCGATTGTTTATAGATTGGAACACAATTCAAAAGAGTATTTTTTAGGGGGGAAAAAATAAAAATTAATATTCTTGTAACAAGCATTTCAAAAAAAGTACCGATGCTAAAAGCAGTGAAAGTAGCAGCTGAAAAAATCAATAGTAACATAAAAGTGTACGGAGTCGATAGTGATGAAGCTTGTATCGGTCGTTATTTTGTTGATCAATTTTGGAAAATTCCTAAGTTAGATAAGCTTACAATTGATTACTTACTTCAATATTGCTTAGAAAACAATGTTACCTCCATTATTCCTTCTCGTGATGGAGAATTATTATTTTTTGCTAAGCATAAAAATGTATTAAATAAAAATGGTATCTTCGTAATGATTGCCACAAAAAAAGCTGTAGGCAGATGTTTAGATAAATACCTATTTAGTAAATTCGGAACGAAGCATGGCTACCCTGTAGTTCAAACGGAAACAAGTTTTATAGATTTGGTACGCGATAACCAATTTTATGTAGTAAAAGAAAGGTATGGGGCTGGATCAAATAATATTGGCTTGAAATTAACAAAAGATCAGTCAATCAAGTATGCCGAAAAGCTAGTTACGCCCATTTTTCAACCATATATTGAAGGGGAAGAGATAACCGCAGATGTATATGTAACGAGAAATGGAGAAGTGAAAGGTATTGTTACTAGAAAACGTGTATTAGTAGTTAATGGTGAATCACAAATATCTACTACATTTCGTGATCAACGATTAGCAAGGCTTTGTTCAAAAGTGGTTACTGATTTAGAGCTATATGGTCATATTGTTTTACAAATAATAGTTGATAAGAATGGCCACTTTCATATTATTGAATGTAATAGTCGTTTTGGTGGTGCTTCTACATTAAGTATAGCGGCTGGCTTAGATAGCTTTTACTGGTTTATGTTAGAAGTAAGTGGGAATGATTTACACAAATACCCTTTTGTTCGCTCTAATAAGGAAATGATGCTTGTTCGGTACCCTGAAGATTTAATATTGTGAGCTAGGCGGTGAGCATTTGGAGATTCTAATAATTATCCAAGCTCGAATGGGCTCGACACGATTACCTGGTAAAGTATTAAAACCGTTAGGCGCGAGTACGGTTATAAACTATGTCGTTTCTAGGTGTAAGCAAATTCAAAAGACTTTGGGTATCATAGTGGCAACTTCTACCCTCAAACAAGATGATCAAATTGAAGAATGGTGTAAAAAACATGATATTACTTGTTATCGTGGAAGTGAAAGTGATGTACTAAGTCGTTACTATCATTGTGCAAAACAGTATAACCCAGATTATGTTATTCGTGTTACTGCAGATTGTCCATTTATAGATTATAACTTTGCAAACCAAATCATAAATCGTATGGAGAAGAATCTGGCAGATATTGTAATTGTTCATGGACATTTACCTCGTGGATTAGTTGTTGAAATGATTGCATTTACTGCCCTTGAATTTATTTATAAATATGGTTATGAAACCCGTCACCGTGAACATGTTACTTACTACGCTTATGAACATCCATCGAAGTTCAAGCATACAAAAGTAATCGCACCTAGTTTTCTGAATCATCCTGAGCTGAGGATTACCTTAGATACCATAGAGGATTATCAGATGTGTTGTGTGGTAGCTGATTATTTTAAGGGAGAGATTCTAATTCCTTCTCGAGATGTGGTGGAATATTTAGTTACACATGCTAATGTAGCAAATATGAATGCTCATATCACTCAAAAACCTGTAGAATAAATAGTCAGGTTGAGCTCAATTGGAGGATAACTATGAACACTGTCTTTAGAGTAGACGCATCTACGCTAATAGGTACTGGTCATGTTATGCGTTGTCTAGTGCTTGCTGAACAATTAAGAGAAGAAGGATATGTTGTTTTTTTTATATCAAGGGAGCTTGAAGGAAATCTTAACTCATATATTGAATTACAGGGATTTCGTGTGATTCGTCTTTATAAGCAAATTCATTCAGAGCAAGAAGATGCGGATGAAACTTTGCAAGGACTACAAGTGATTTCTAACCAAATAGAATGGCTTATCGTTGATCACTATCGTATTAGCGAAAAATGGGAGAGTATAGTGAGGAATCGCGTTTCTAAATTGATGGTAATTGATGATTTAGCTAACAGATATCATCATTGTGATATATTGCTTGATCACAATTTTATTAGTAACTACCAAACTCGCTATGACCTACTCGTTCCACCTCATTGTAAAAGAATCCTCGGACTAAAACACCTACTCATTAGAAAAGAATTTATCCATGAAAGAATACAACTAAAACAAAGAGACGGGAATGTCCGTCGACTACTGATTTTCTTCGGAGGTAGTGATCCAACAGACGAAACTGAAAAAGCTCTAAAAGCCTTGAAAAAAATTGATTATGATTTACATCATGTAGACGTCGTCGTTGGAACTTCAAATCGGAAACAAGATGTGATTTATATGATGTGTGAACAACAAGGTTATCAATATCATAGTCAAATCACCGATTTTGCAAGATTGCTATCAAAGGTGGATCTCGTAATTGGAGCAGGCGGTATATCGATGTGGGAAAGATGTTATTTAGGTGTCCCATCTATCACTGCGATTGTTGCAAAAAATCAACAACCATCAGTTTGTGCTGCTCATCAATATGGGGCTGTATGGAAAATCGGTTGGCATGAGGATGTCAAAGTAAATGATTACGCTGCAAAAATTAACGATGCTTTAAGCTCACCTCAAAAGTTAATTAACATGAGTCAACGAGCGTTAGCTATTACAAATAGGCGTACAAATAATCAACAACATAGCGTTGTCAAAACAATTTTACAAATGAAGGGAGGGGAAAAATAGGTGTATGAATGCAAAATAGCTAACCGCTATGTTGGTAAGGGTCATCAACCGTTTATTATTGCGGAAATGTCCGGCAATCATAATCAATCATTAGATCATGCGTTAACAATTGTAGAGGCTGCAGCTAGAGCTGGTGTCGACGCTATAAAACTACAAACATATACAGCAGATACGATGACAATAAATATGAATAAAGAGGAATTTTTTATTAACGATTCTAATAGCTTATGGCAAGGTCAGACATTGTATGATCTGTATAAGAAGGCGTATACGCCTTGGGAATGGCATGAGACGATATTTAGCAAGTGTGAGCAGCTTGGCATGGTCGGGTTTAGTTCCCCCTTTGATGTGACTGCTGTAGATTTTTTAGAAGCATTAAATGTTCCTGCTTATAAAATTGCTTCATTTGAAAATGTAGATATTCCGTTAATTAGAAAAGTAGCTGCGACAGGGAAGCCTGTATTTATATCTACCGGCATGGCAACAGTTGCTGTGCTTGATGAAGCAGTTCAAGCAGCGAGAAGTGCGGGGTGCAATAATCTAATTTTATTAAAATGTACGAGTTCCTATCCTGCATCCGAAATCTATTCAAATATTGCGACAATCCCCCATTTGGCCGATTTGTTCAATTGTGAGGTAGGGTTATCAGATCATACTATGGGGTTAGGTGTTCCAATAGCTAGTGTTGCTTTAGGTGCAACAGTTATTGAAAAACATTTCACGATGTCTAGAACTGATGATGGGATAGATTCACCATTTTCTATGGAACCAGATGAGATGAAAATGCTTGTTACCGAAGTAAGGAAGGCTTGGAGATCGATAGGAAAGGTGAGCTATGGTCCAACAGAAGGAGAGGTTTCGTCGTTGCAACATCGGCGATCTATATATATTACGGAAGACTTAAATGCAGGAGAAATGATTACAGAAAAAAATATTAGAATCATTCGACCAGGTAATGGTCTTGAGCCGAAATATTATGACATTTTATTAGGCAAGCGTGTAAAGGAAAGTGTTAAGAAAGGTACCCCTGTGACATGGAAGATGTTTTAACTAATTTCGACTTATTCACCTTTTCAATGTCATGTTCAAACAGATTAAATATTAACATAAACACCTAATTTTATTCCAAGTGTAGTGTGAAGTAATAGTGAAATCTATGAGGGGAAGTAGGTGTTATTTTGTTTGAAGGAAAAAAAATTTTGGTGACAGGGGGAACCGGAAGTATCGGTAAGGCACTAGTAGATATTTTGTTAACATTTGACCCTGCTGTTGTACGTATACTTAGTCGGGATGAAAATAAGCAATTTGAAATGCAAGAAGAGCGAAAAGTTCAAAAAGAGCTGCGCTTTTTATTAGGTGACGTTAGAGATAAAGAACGTCTTAGTTATGCAATGAAAGATATTGATTACGTGTTTCATTTAGCAGCGTTAAAACATGTCCCTGCTTGTGAATATAATCCATTTGAAGCAGTCAGAACAAACGTAATTGGTTCACAAAATGTCATTGAAGCAGCTCTTGAAAACAAAGTGAAGAAAGTGCTATTTTCAAGCAGTGATAAAGCAATTAGTCCTACTAATACAATGGGAGCTTCCAAGTTAATTGCAGAAAAACTTTTTGTTTCTGCCAATTCATATAAAGGAAATCATAAAACTGTTTTTTCTTCAGTCAGGTTTGGCAATGTAATTGGATCAAGAGGGTCAGTTATTCCTTTATTTTTTAAGAAAATAATGAAAGAAAAAAAAATAACAGTTACCGATTTAAAAATGAAGAGATTTATGATGTCACAAACTGAAGCATGCTCGTTAATGTTAGATGCACTTCGGATTGCCAAAGGTGGAGAAATATTCGTATTAAAAATGCCTGTAGTTCAACTAAACGATTTAGTTGAAGCAATCATATCAATTGTTGAGGAAAAATTTAATATATTAAAGGATGAAATTTATGTTGAAGAAATCGGCTTACGACCTGGGGAAAAGGTTGTTGAAGAACTTTTAATGAATGAAGAAATCCCGTTAGTTTATGAGAAAGATAACATGTTTATTATTCCTAGCGATTATACAAAAGTTGAAGACGCGAGTAAGACGGTTAAAAGTGTTCATTACCGGGCTGACTGTTTAGCTTGTAACCAGTTAGCTGTGAAAGACATCAAAAACATTATATTGAAAGAGGTAAATTTATTAGATTTTTTATGGTCTGATCGATGAAGAGGAGGAATGTTATGTTAAATAAATTGGCTATACACGGTGGCAAACCCGTTCGAAATGAATTCCTCCCTTACGGCCAACAATGGATTGATGACCAAGATATTAACATAGTTATCGATGTTTTGAAAAGTAAATATTTAACCACTGGACCTCTTCTTGAAAAATTTGAGAAAGAGATTTCAACATATGTAAATAGTAAATACGCTGTTGCATTTTCAAGTGGAACGGCTGCACTTCATGCTGCTGTTTTTGCTGCCGGTATTTCTGAGGGGGATGAAGTAATAACAACACCAATAACGTTTGTAGCAACTCCGAATTGCGTTTTATATCAGAGAGGCTCTCCAATTTTTGCTGATATTAATCTTGATACGAATAATATTGCAGCTGAGAATATAGAGGCGTTAATAACATCACGAACAAAGGCGATAATTCCTGTAGATTTTGGAGGTCAGCCTGTTGACTTGGATGACATTATGAGTATTGCTAGGAAACACGATTTAATCATTATTGAAGATGCAGCTCATGCTCTAGGTGCTAAGTATAAGGGAAGACAGATAGGATCAATAAGTGATATGACAATGTTTAGCTTCCATCCAGTAAAGCACATTACTACTGGTGAAGGAGGGGTTATTACAACAAACAATCCAAACTATTATGATAAGCTCATCCAATTCCGTAATCATGGAATAACTAGAAACTGTGAAAAGATGGGGGAGAACGAAGGGGCGTGGTATTATGAAATGCAATTTCTAGGCTTTAATTATCGTATGACTGATATCCAGGCTGCACTAGGAATAAGTCAACTCAAAAAAGTTGATTCATTTATAAGTCGTAGGAAGGCTATAGTAAGAAAATATAATAGTGCTTTTGATAAGCTAAATCAACTTACTCTACCTTATGAAAAGAATGATAGGCTTTCAAGTTATCATTTATATGTCATTAAATTGGACCTGCATAAATTAAACGGGGCTCGTAAGGAAATATATGAGGCTTTAATAAATGAAAATATTGGAGTTAATGTTCATTATATACCTGTATATTTACAACCTTATTACCAGCAGCTTGGTTACCCACGAAGTCTTTGTCCTGTAGCAGAAAAGTTTTACGGCGATGCTATTACCTTACCATTATTTCCGAAAATGACTGATGAAGATGTTGAAAGTGTAATAAAAGCAGTCCAAAAAGTCATTTTTTACTTTGCCAAATAAGAAATATTTCATTGAAAATGAAAAAAAAGCGAGGTGTTTTTAATGGACATTTACAATGAAAAAATGCATGTTAATGAAGATAATAAGAGCATTGAAGCTAGTAAGGAAATTGACTATAAAAAAGCTGTTACCGAATTAACAACATTATTAGTTGAATTAAAAGAAATGTCCAATCAATCATTGTCTAACTATTGGACAGAAGAGGATATTAAAGAGGTTCAGGCTGGAATGAATAAGCATGATTATGAGTCGCTTCAATACAAGAAAGGAATTCTAAAAAACCTTGAAGATTTTCAAAGAGGAAACTGGATAAAATTATTAGAAAGGGAAGATGATGATAAATGATGATTTGTACAATCATATAGTAGAGTCGGAAAAAATACTTCTTTTGACAGTACAGAGCATAAAAGAAGGGAATGACAAATATGCTCTCGAGTATTTTATCGTTTTTCTAGAGAAATTAGAGTTTGTTATAGCAAATTATTCTTCTAACATGATGGTAAGCTATGATGAAGTGAGAGCTATCATTTTACTACTTCACCCGTTACGTAAGATATTAAGTGAAAAAGATATCATAGGTCTTAGAAGTATACTTGAATGTGAGGGGTTGCAGTTACTAAAAAAATGGAAAGGAAGGTTGATTTTAAAAACTACACTATTAGAAATAGGTTTTCAGAAAAACTTTAACCTTCTCCCAGAGCGTATCAAAAAACAAGTGAGAAAGGTGAATAAAGATGATCTCTGGAGAAAAATTCAGGTGTCAGTTAATGATAAAGGGTTGCCGACTTGTAAGTATATTGGAACAGAAGGGTCTTTTTATTTAAATGGCACGACGCCTATAGATGAAGGTGAAGTATTATTTGAAGAAAATACTATCATTGATGCTACATCTTTATTTATTTATGGCTGTGACGTTGGATATCCACTGTTTACTCTTGATGCAAAAAGACACTCGAATACGTTTGTTGTTATATTTGAACAAAATATATATATTTTTTTGGCGATGTTATATTTGTTTGACCTTGAAAAATTGTTGAAAGATCCGAAAGTTATTTTTTTTGTGGGAGATTTTCATGACATTTCACAAGAATTTCAGCAATTTTTACTTACTGGTGGGTTGCTAAGATGCACGATGCCTACTTGTGTCTTTACGAATAGTGCAAAAAGATATTTTAAAAAGAAATACTTGCACCTTCATCAATCAATTATGCAGCTTATTACTTTTTGTACGATAAATATAGGTAACGATCCTTATGATAATTTAATAGGTTTTCATAATTTAATTAACAATGTAAATGAAATTATTGAAAATCCGTATCTTAGTAGTTTCAAAAATAAATTTTATAATAAACCAGCGTTTATTGTTGCGAATGGACCATCACTGGACAAAAATATCGAAATATTAAAAAAGATTAAGGATAAAGGTCTTATGATAGCAGCTGGCTCTTCGGTAATACCTTTATTAAAGGAAGAAATTAAGCCTGATGCAATGTGTATATTAGAACGAACCGAGCAAGCTTTTTTACATCATTTTAGAGGCATAGAATATCCAGAGGAATTAGTCTTACTTGGTTTAGCAATAATTGATAAGCGAAATTATCAAACTTTTCAAGGACCAAGGATTCCAATATTTCGCTCAAGGGAAGCAATGAATAGATGGGTTAACCGCTTCATTGGAGATGAATCTTGTCTAAGCGGTGGTTCTAATGTTTCACATCTAGCGTACGAGGCTGCTATATACATGGGTGCTAATCCTATAATATTTGTAGGTCAAGATTTTGCCTTTGCTCCAGATGGAGCTCACCATAGTAAAAAGTCACGTTATTACGAAGGAAGTTCCCAGAGCGATTATGACAAAAATAAGGTAGTGGATGTTGACAGTAATGATGGTAAATCAATTTCTTCAACGCCTTTGTGGACGTTCTTTAGAAAGGGCCTTGAAGAAATGATAATGAATACCCCCCACATAACAGTCATTAATGCAACAGAAGGTGGTGCGAAGATTAACGGTACGACTTGTATGCCATTAATGGAGGCTATTGAATTATATTGTAAAAAGCCGTTGAAAAAGAAACTATATACAATTGTTTCTGAAAGTAAAGAAACAATCAATTTAAAACACAGAATGATTAGATTACATGATCTAGCTGATGAACTAGATAAATATACACATGGAATAAAGAGTTTATTACATTCGACTCAACAAGGAATGAAAAGATGCCACGAAATTTTAAACCTATGTAAAAAAGAGACTGGAGCGACTTTAAATGAGCTTGAAGAAGTATTGAATAAAAACCATATAGATCTTCAGCAGTTTTTTTCAAATGATTTGTTCGTTTATTTTTTTCAACAGATAATGTATACCGGCTACGATGATTTAAATCGGTTAGGCAATATTCAAACTGTAGAAGGTGCAGTAAAAGCTCTGACAGTACAATCTAACTGGTTCAAAAGATTAGAGATCATAGCAGAAAGCCTTGTTGAGAGCTTTATAGAAGCACAAAAGAAGTTACTAAATATGAGTATATTTTAGCTTACTTTAAAAGGGTAGCTCAAAAAAGCGGTTATGGAGAATTTATCTATTGTATAAAGGCAATGCTGTCTTATATACAAGATAAGAGTGTGAGATTTGCTCTGAAATTTTGGGTTACCCTTATAACAAGGATGGTATAATTTGCTTTCGTCTATTACTGATTTGCTCATATGCCCTGTCCAACAAAACAATGAAGGGAAATATTTACATCGTTAAACTTACCTATTCAGCATTGTCCATCGTGCTAATATTATTGGTAGTCCAAGGCAATCACAATTCACTACTGTACCTTCACCCTCAATAATAAATGAGGGTGAAGAATTATACTATAAGTGGTGAAATGGAAACCATCAAAGGAAATAGGGATAACTCAATCATGAGTCACCCTTTTGAAAATTATGACTTTTTCATAGGGAAAGGTGGATGTATCCAGATCTTTTTATCGTTTCATTTTCTTCACCTAAGTAAAAATCTATTAATATAGTGCGATCTTCAATGTCATATATGCTATGCCATAACGTTCGTGTAGGACATTGTGATTCTCTTAAGTGAGAATGGTCATGAAAAGAGACTTGTTGATTTACATTTTTTATAAAATTTATGGAGTATGGAGCTTTATTTCTCTTGATATTTTCTTTTATATTACAGAACCGATTATACATAGATAATCGATCATCAGTATCGGGAAATTGTGACTCGGATTGATACTTGTACAATGGGAAATTAGTTACTACTTGGGGATGGTTCTTATCACCATCAAAAGTAAATTCTTTATTACGTCCGTGAGATTGTTCCCAAACAAATGAGTTGCCATGTTTATCAGCGATGAGGAAGTGCAAGGGATAGAGAGTATAATAGTGTTTATTCATATGCAATGCTTTCTTTGCTTCTTCAATATTGGCACATGTATCTAATAACAGTCTTAGTATTTGTAATTCATTCAAACCAACTTGAGGCTGATAGGTTGGTTCAATAGGGTAATGAGTAATCGCATCATCATCAGCTAATAACGTAACAACAAGACCTTCTGAGTTTATTCCATCAAGTACTCCACTAAGCATTTCATATCCCGACACACATAAAGAAGAATAGCCTTCGTCTGGATGCAGCTCAAGAATGTATGGATTTGCAAAAGCAGGTTTCTCGTTATCAGCCGGTATTTCCCCAGTTATAGTTCCAGTTGTGAAGTCGAAGTTACGACTTACGACTGGACTTCCATGTTCAGTCGTTGTTGGAGGATAAAATACAACGGAACAGCCGGGTAATCCAGATGAATAAATGAGAGAAGAAAAATCATAGCTATTGTCTTCAGCGTTTATATTACTGAAATAATCAGTCGCTCCTTGTATACGGTCAAGTAAGATAGGATAATTATTTTTAAAATATTCTAGCTGATATTTGTATTTGGTCGTCGCGGGGTAAGGTAGGGCACGATGATTGTTATACGCAATCTCAGCTAGCTTCTTTCCAATATCAAAATTTGAACCTTGTATTTTTAAATGGCGAACTTCCATAAACTCATTTGGACTTCCTGTAATTACTTTTTCCTCGAAAAACATGACTATCCCTCCAGTTAAATATGATGTAATTCTTTTCATAAAGGTGATTGTTACTAAAACAATTTACATGCAGATAACTAAAAAATTTATTTTATCTTTTATTCTTAATAACGCTGACAATCTTATAAAACCACTTCTTATACCGCCCACTCCGTTTAGTGTAATTAACACACCTAGCAACACAGTAGAGGAATACACCAATACTTTCTCATTAATTCTGTTACCTAAACGACTAATGATGACTGAACCAATGATACTTCCAAGTTCGATAACACTGCTAATTTCATTCATTGAGGGTACTATCGTAAATATTCTTGGAATTTACTGGTGCAAAAAGGAGCAACGCCTGTGGAATAAGTGCCTTCCATATAACCCCATCGGGCGGATTAATAATTGTTACACGAATCCCATTTAAAAATTGGAAATAAGATGTTGCTACGATTTCAGGATTCAACGTATGTAGCTCACCTTGTTTTTGTCCTTCTATAATGATTGGCTTCAGTGCGTCGATGACGTCATGGAAAAAAGAATCTAATTGCTCGAATAATTTTGGAAACCTTTCATGTTGCCCTAATACATACTGAACTAAGCGTAAATGGGTTTCCTTTTGAGAAAAGGTAATAACATGCTCTTTAACCATTTGTTTAAGATGTTCTAAGGGGGAGTGATCTTTGTTAGTTTGATATAAAAACAGCGCCTTCATTTCATCTAACGGTTCTAATACCGCGGCCTCAAAAAGTTGCTCCTTATTTGAAAAATAAGTAAATACAGTTCCGAAACTCACTTCCGAAGCTTTGGCGACAGCTGCAATTGTTGTTTCTGAATAGCCATTTTTCGAGAAGAGGGTGATAGCTGCATGTAAAATTCTTTGTCTTTTTTCTTCCCGTAGTTGTTCCTTTTTAGGTATTTGTTTAGACATAATTAGACCTCGCATTCAATGATTGATTAATCAATCAAAATTATAACATGTATACTTTAGTAATAAAAGAAGAAATTGTAAAAAATATGTAGAATAAATCCCTTTATGAAAGGGTATTTTCACATTAATTGTTTCATTAGGCTGTTTTCGTATAGAATGTGGTTTTTCGTACTAACGGATAAAACTAGTTTTCGTGGCATGTTTTCTCCTCTAAAAACTATACACATCAGTTACTCAAATTAAGTGAAAAAAGTAACAAAGTTTAAACAAAGTGTCTTCTGAAATATCTAACAATAGTGCTTTTCGAACAATAAAACACCTTCATGAGTGGCTACAGTGTTTGTCACCAAACATTGGGGATCTTAGTATTTCTTATTGGAAACAATTTGCAATTGATAACGAACGTATATTCGGTTAAGATATTGAATATAATAATACGAACGTATATTCTTTTAGGGGTGTTATATTTGATCGATTATAGCAAAATGCCTCACCATAACATCTTATGTATTGATATGAAAAGCTTTTTTGCAAGTTGTGCAGCAGTACTGCTGAATTTAGATCCACTGACATGCTACTTAGCGGTTGTTGGTGATACAGAAAGACAGGGGAGTGTTGTTTTAGCAGCTTCACCACGCTTGAAGAAGGAATTTGGTATTAGAACAGGGTCACGTTTATTTGAAATCCCTAAGGACCCGCGAATTGTAATCGTCAATCCAAAGATGCGCACATACTTACGTATATCAATGGAACTTACTAAGTTATTTCAGCGCTATGTGCCGGGAGAAGCAGTTCATACGTATAGCGTTGATGAGAGTTTTTTACAAGTGGATGGTACTGAGAAGCTATGGGGTGATGCAGAAACGACAGCTCAAAAATTAAAAGAAGATATAGAGAGAGAATATGAAGTTCCGTGTGCAATTGGTATAGGACCAAATATGCTTATGGCAAAACTATGCTTGGATTTAGAGGCAAAAAAAACAGGGATTGCTCGTTGGACGTATGATGATGTGGAAACAAAGCTTTGGCCGCTTTCACCACTTAGTCAAATGTGGGGAATTGGTGGGAAAATGGAAAAAAGATTAAACAGGATAGGAATATTCTCAGTAGGGCAGCTTGCTAATTATTCCCTCAAACTACTTGAACAAAAGTTTGGCATTATGGGAAATCAGCTATATTATCACGCGTGGGGTGTTGATTTTTCAGAGCTTGGTGCACCCTTTTTGCAAGGGCAAATTAGCTTTGGAAAAAGTCAAATTTTATTACGAGATTATCCAAATCCGACAGATGTAAAGCGAGTAATATTAGAAATGTGTGAGGAGGTGGCAAGAAGAACTCGCACAGCTAAAAAGGTCGGAAGAACGGTTAGTCTTGGTATTGGATATAGTAAAGATGAATTTGGCGGCGGATTTTATCGTTCAAAAACAATGGAAGAACCAACAAATATTACAATGGATATTTACAATGTTTGTATTGAGCTATTTCAAAAGCATTATACAAATAAAACAGTACGAAAAATCTCAATTGCACTGTCTAATATTGAGGATGATCTAAATATGCAACTATCGCTGTTTGAAATGAATAAACCGAAGCAGCAAGCACTCGGCTACTGTATGGATGAAATCAGGAGGAAATACGGCTCAAATGCAATTTTGCGAGCAGTTTCATATACGGATGCGGGGACGGCACGTCACCGCAGCACACTAGTAGGAGGCCATAAGCAATAGGAAAAGCGAGCCGACTGTTCAGTCTCGACAAGCACTGGAAGCATTACAAATGAAGGCGTTCTTTGCCTTTAGGTGTAATGGTAAAGTGACTCGAGGGACTAGGAGGCGCAGCTGGACAATAGGAAAAGCGGAAGTGCCTTGGTCATCTCCGACAAGCACTGGAAGCATTACAAATGAAGGCGTTCTTTGTCTTTGGGTGTAATGGTGAAGTGGCTCGAGGAGATAGGCACTGTAGCTAGATAAAAAGAAAAGCGGAAGTGCCTGCAATTCACCATGTGGAAAACGGTGGAATAATGCCTTCAATAACGGATTAGCTCATAAAGAATTTAGGAATGAAAAAAAGGAGAGTGATAAAAGTGATTCGAGACCGTGGAACAATTAAATGGGTATCAATGATGCTCCCTGAACATACAAAGCTGTTAAGGGAGTTAGAAAAAAAACAGCAGAGAGCTTCAAAGCCGTTGTTAGATGAGCAACGACTAGAAGAGTTGAATGAAATGATTCATATCGGTATAGCTGGAAATCAAACATTATCTTTTTCCTATTATCAAAATCATGCGATAAATACTGTTGAAGGTAATATTCATTTTATAGACCACATTAATAAAACCGTACGCATCATGGATAGGGTTGAAAAAATCCATGATGTACAGTTTGTTAATATTGTAGACATTCAGCCTTTGTAAATGAAAAATACTAAAAAAGAACGTATAGAAAAAACCTTCGAGAATAAACGAAAAATAGTTCTATAAGGGATATGGAACTAAATTAATTGAGGTGTAAAAGGTATACTTCTACCCTCTTCGGAGCTTTGCATCGCTAACTCAATAATGCGGATAGTATTACATGCTTGCTCACCGGTTACGATTAGTGGCAAGTCATTTACAATTGCATCATAAATATTGTTGTAGAAATTCATGTAATTTCCCTTTATTGTTTCAATTTTTCCTTTGTAATGCAGGTCATTAAGATCAGTGTTTAGGGTGCCCCAATGATCTTCCTTTTCTATTCCATACATCATATTTGTAGGCATCATGCCATTTTTTAATTGTTCCTCTTGTGGGTCCATCTCATATTTAACAAAAGAACCGTTTGTGCCGTGAATGATAAAACGAGGTCCTGGTTCTCTTACTAACATGCCAGCTTTTAGTAAAATCTTGAGGTTATCGTAATCTAATTTGAGATCAAAAGAATCAATTGTTTGAGAAATAGGTCGTTGAATTCGCACATCAGCGGTCACAGTATGAGGATACCCGAATAATGTGATTGCTTGGTCGATTAAGTGAGAGCCTAAATCATACAAAATACCTGATCCTGGTCTATTGTCTTCTCGCCAGGAGCCTTTTAAAAAATTTCGGTAACGATCGTAGTGTGACTCAAATTCTACAACATGACCAAGTAGATTTTGTTGAATGATTTGGTTTATAGTTAAAAAATCACCATCAAAGCGGCGATTGTGATATACACTTAACACTCGATTTTGTTTGTTTGCTAGTTTAGCTAATTGTGTTGCTTCTTCAGAGGAAATCGTAAAAGGTTTTTCGACAACCACGTGTTTATTTTTCAGTAATGCTTTCTTTACCATAGGATAGTGGAGCTCATTAGCCGTAGTAATGATAACAAGATCAATTGCTTCGTCTTCAAGCAGTTCATTGAAGTCACGAACAACTTCTGTGTATGGGTATAGTTCCTTTGAATGACTTTTCGTTCGTTCAACGACTTTTGTTAATTGCAGGTTTGGATGAGAATGAACAAATGGGGCATGAAATACTTGTCCAGAAAACCCAAAACCAACGAGACCAACATGTATGGTTTTGTTCATTATTTTTCCTTCTTTCTTTTGGAATGGTTGTAGTATACACATTTTATGTGTGGTCGTAAAGGAGTAATGGCAAGCTAACATGACTAGGAATTAACTTTCCATCTCTTTTGAGGTTCAACTATGTTATTTAAGTCCCTTTTCGTAAGGTTGTTTTCGCATTGATTGTTGCTATACGTTCTAAGGTGTAAGCACGTATACATCTAGTATTCGTGGCAGCTTTACTATTTTTACATTATTAAGCTCTAAAAAAACTCATCATATTACCCATTTTTTTAATAAAAATAGCAACAAAGTTTACGAAAAGAGCCTTTCGTAATTTGTTGGTTATCATGTCGTTTTACTCATAAGTCATCGTTAAATAGAAGAAATGATGCCACGAAATCTAGCGTTCGTGGCACTTTTCTACTTTTACAAGTATTATGCTTTCATAAAACTCATCATTCTGATGTTTATGAAAATAGCCGTTACTGTTGTGAGTTTACTCAGCTCGAACAGAAGATTCGAACTTATCTTTATGAGATCCGTCACAATATGGTGCTTTACTCGATAAGCCACACCTGCATAAAGAATAAGCTTGCTTCGTTTCAAAACTGTTACCATCTCCATCAACTAATTCAATGTTACCAGTTACTCGTAATGGTCCATTATCTAACACTTTAATTCGAACATCAGACATGTCTTTCTCTCCTTTAATTGGGTATTTTTTATAATGATCAACAAAACTCAACTTCATTACTATGAGAATATGCAAATAAATGAGCTTGTATACAAAATATGAGTATATCGTATGGTAATATGCTAAAATGAGAGGAAAACTTATAGGGAGAAGGATCAATTTGAAAATTACATTTACAAAAAAAGCTATAGATCATATAGAGACTAATATGGAACAAAGTAAATTGTTAAAGCTTGCTTACGACACAGAAGGGTGTGGCTGTGTAGTTAGTGGTGTTTCGGCATTGTGGATTGTTGATAAAGCAAATGATGATGAGATAAAAGTCAATACGAATTTTATACCATTGCTAATTGATCAATCAAAAACAGTGTTTTTTGATGAAGAGATGACGATTGATTTTACAGAGAGTGCAAACTGTTTCATGCTCAAAAGTCCAAGCCAAATCTTAAATCCACGGATGAGCTTAGTAGAGATGGGTGAATAGCAAAGCTATAATGATTCATGGCGCTTTTTAATTATCGAGTTTATACTGCGCTAAAAATTCGTCAAGAACTTGTTCGTAAGCTGTTTTATTCTCTGCTAAAGACAATGCATGTGATCCATTTTGAGCTAGAAATAGCTTTTTGGGTCCTTTTTTTTGTTTGTATAGATTTTTAGTCATTTCAGGTAAAATATAGTCATCCTTTTGACTATGAATAAACAGAATTGGTTGTGTAATATTTTCTACGATAGAAATGGGGGATATGTTCTTTAAGGAGTACCCCTCTCGCCATTGTAAAAATAGGTTTGTCAAAGGTATAAACAACTGTTTAGGAAGGTTAACCGACTTTTTTACGCGGTAGACTAACTGTTCCTCGAAATCAGAGAAAGGACAATCTGCTATATAGAAATCAGCTCCATCCTTAACCATGTCAGCATATAATAGTACCGTTACTGCGCCCATTGATTCTCCATGTATACCAATCATACTATTATGGTCGACACGCTGTTTTAACCAGTTAACAACTTCAGCGAGGTCATGCTTTTCGTAATACCCGTAGCTTGTTGTTTTTCCACCGGATTCACCGTGACGGCGATGATCATATGCAAGAACATTCCAACCTCTCTCTAAAAATACATCCATATATTTAATAGAATTCACTTTATTCACGGTTACTCCGTGACAAAATATCATATATTTATTTGCCTGGTGTGGTGCAATAAGCCAACCGTGGATTTTGTAGTTGTATTTTGATTGTATCTCAATTTTTTGACAAGGCAGTTGTGTAAAAGCTTCAGGTTTAAAGCGACCTTCATTTACTTCTCGGTTATATAGCTCATCATCATCTTTCTTTTTAATATATATAATTTGATTTGTTAGTATAAATCCAGTAATTACGATAATGGTAAATAACGCTACAATAAAAATGAATAGTGTTATCATAAAGTGCTTTCCCCTTAAAGAGTTATTTATTTTCATTATACCATTAGGTCATAAACATCTGGATGGAAAGATGGTCGGGGAGTATGTGTTAATTGAATTTAGGTCACTTCACCATTTCAGCGGGTCTCTTTAGTATAGGGTGATTCAAGAACTTATTGGCATATTGATGAAGAAACCTCACCGTAGCTTAGCTTATGGGGCGTTGACTACGGTGGATTTTAAGTTGTCAGTCTTATGATTTAGAATTTTGGCGGTTCGTAGGGTGTGTTGCTTTTTCCATCTCTTCGACAGACATCACAGCATTCGTTGTGTCAGAACTTTGCTTACCTTTTTGGCCACGTGTTTTTTGTTGTTTTGGCATAGATAGAAAAGTCTCCTTTACTAAATTTATTATTCAAATAGTATGGTGAGAAAAATATCAAGATCTTATACCAATATAGTAGTAAAAAAATTATAGCAGTGTTTTTTGTACAATATCGTCATAGTTGCTGTTTAAGGATTTCGTTAAAAATGGGCGAATAACATTGAGGGATTCAGTTAGTTTAGTTAGCTCAATGTTCGTATTAATGCCCATTTGATGCATCATAAATACGACATCTTCTGTAGCTACATTGCCAGTTGCCCCCTTAGCAAACGGACATCCTCCTAACCCACCTACAGATGTATCGAAACGTATAGTACCAGCTTGGAGTGCTGCATAAATATTTGCTATCGCCATTCCGCGTGTGTCATGAAAATGACCGGTGAGTAGTACGTGAGGAAATCTTGCTTTCAATTTGGTAAACAATGAAAAAACTTGTTGTGGATTAGCCATTCCAATCGTATCGGCAACACTTAATTCATCTACTCCAGCATTGACAAAATGACCACATAATGACATGACATCCGCCTCAGAAATTTTCCCTTCATAAGGGCAATAAAATGAAGTGGATATACATGCACGTACGAAATAGCCTTTTTCTTTTAACTCATGAATAAGTGGGATTAATTCTGTGATGCTTTCAGCTGTCGTTTTATTAATATTTTTTTTGTTAAACGTGTTACTGACCCCGACAAAAACGGCAACATGTTTACAAGAAGTTTTGTAAAGCCGGTCAACCCCTTTTTTATTTGGGGCTAACACAAAGTGCCGTTTCGTTGTATCTAAGCAAGATGAAATTATGTCCTCGGCATCTTTCATTTGTGGTACCCATTTTGGTGAGACGAACGAAGTTAGTTCCATTTCATGAATACCAGCCTCCATTAAGCTATGAATAAACTGAATTTTTTTTTCAGTAGGAATGAGGGCATTTTCATTTTGTAGCCCATCACGTGGACCGACCTCAATAATTGTGACTTGATCAGGTAATTGCATAATCATATCCTCCTTACTTTAATAGAAGAAAACGCTTACCTATATTCTATTAAATATTTGAATATTTCGGCAACAATTAAACTAATTTCTAGTAAGATTGCGAATGTCCATATGCTATAATATTGACACACAATGAAGAACGGGAGTGATCAAAATGAAGAAAAATAAACATAAAAAACAGCATAAACAAAAGAGTCATGATGATGCATTAAGTGTAAAAGACCGACTTAATTCTTCACTTTTTCAACAATTACAAGAAAAAAAGAATGAATTAGCGATGGAAGAGAAAAAAAGACAAGAAGATGAAGAAAACAGAAAACGAGAAGAACGTCGTCAACGTGAAAAGAACAAATCCTTTGAAGAACTATTAAATGAAAGTAATTTAAATTGGGATGACTATAAATAGATGAATTGGTAGACGTTTCTTTACTCATAATCTACCAAATTTATAGGAGGCTAAGATGAGAAAGGTTGAAGTACATCGCTATAATTCAGACTGGAGTCGGCAATTTGACTTGGAGAAACAAGCATTAATGCATATTTATCAAACCCTAGCTGCTAGTTATCATCATATCGGCAGTACATCAATTCCAAATATGTCGGCTAAGCCAATTATCGATATAATGATTGAAGTCGACGACCTAGGATTAGTAGATAGTTTAAATGGTTTAATGGAAAACATTGGCTATGAAGCAAGAGGAGAAAATGGCGTTGAGGACCGTCGTTACTTCCAAAAAGGCGGTAACCATCGAACACACCACGTACATGTATTTCCAACTGGCCACCCACAAGTTTTACGTCATATTATCTTTCGAGGTTATCTTATTAACCACTCCGATGAGGCAATGGAATACGCAACTTTAAAGGAGCGACTAGCAACACAATACGCAAACGATATTGCTAGTTATATTGCTGAGAAGGATGCCTTTATTAAAGAAATTGATCGTAAAGCAGCAAAATGGTACAGCAATAATCGATAAGGGATTATCTAATATAGATGTTTACAGTAAAGCAGGCAAAGATGGTTTATACGTATTTCTTTGCCTGCTTTTCGCATGTTAATTTGTGTAAGAAAATTGTACCAACTTATCGATGCAGCTCATATTTGTTAGTTTTAGTAACCTCTTGTATTTTTGAATACTGTGAATTTGTTAAACCTATTGTTGCTGCACCTTCAACATTTTCAATAAGTTGTTCATTTCTACTCGCGCCTGGTATAACAGTTGCTACTTCAGAGCTATGTAAACAATATTGAAGCGCAATTTCAGTTAAGCTGCGGTTGTTACAAATAGCCGTTACTTCACTTCGAACATGACTTAGTTCTTCATACGTATAATGAAGGTATCCTTTTTCTAAAACTTTTTTCCCTGCGTTCATAAGCGGTTTTTCAGTTAAGATTCCTTTTGCAAGTGGACCGCGTGCAATGATATGAATATTGTTTTTCTGCAACATTGAGAATAATTCTTCAGGACGGCGGTCTAGTACGCTGTATTGCATCATTACACTAACGATTGATGACTTATTGACGAATTCTCGAATAACATTTGGTCGGATCGAGGATATCCCATATTGACGAATGACTCCTTCCCGCTTCAACTGTTCGAAGGCGTCGATTGTATCATCAATATGATCTTCTATCGTCCCACCATGTAACTGATATAAATCAATATAATCTGTTTGAAGTCTACGTAAGTTGTCTTTCACAGTCTCTATAATATATTGTTTAGAAGCATCCCAGTACCAACCATCTTTGTTATCAGACCAACGGTTTCCAACTTTCGTTGCGAGAATAATATCATGCCGCCTATTTTTTAATGCTTTACCGACTATTTCTTCATTTACTCCAAAATCATATAAATCAGCTGTGTCAAAAAAATTGATACCAAGATCGAGTGCATGATCAACAATTGATTTTGCGTGCTTTTCATCTGTGCCCAATGACATACAACCTAGGCCAATTTCACTAACGAATAAATCTGAAGAACCTACTTGTCTTTTGTTCAATTGCTTTTCCCCCTTGAACTATATGCTTAATCGACTGAATGTTAAGTGACGTACTACTTCTTATTGAACTTTTCATACCACGTCCAAGAATTTAGCCCTTTTAAACAGTCTAACAATATTGTAACTTGACAGAATGGGTAAGCTCAAATATGTTGAAACTATATATATTTAATGAGTTTGTTCAATATAATTCAGAACTTTTGAACAACATCTTGAAGGGGGAATAAAAATGAATCGAGAAGCACTACTCATTATTGATATGAGTAATGATTTTGTATCAGATAAAGGAAATTTAACAGTTGGGAAGCCTGCACAACAAATCGTCGCAAATATTATTAAGGCGGCTGAGGATTTTATTAAGAATGATCAAGTAGTTGCAATTTGTATGGATGCACATGAAGAAAATGATCCGCATTTTGAATTGTGGCCAGCGCATAACGTGAAGGGTACGTGGGGGCAGGAACTATTTGGTGATTTAGCCGAATGGTTTGAGGAGAATAAAAACCATCCAAATGTTGTATACATCCCGAAGCCTGAATATGATGCATTTTATGACACAGCACTGCATGAAGAGTTGCAAAACAGAAATGTAAAAAAAGTGCACGTCACAGGTGTCTGTACAGATATTTGTAATTTTTTAACTGCTTACGGTGCATATGCACGAGGATACCAAACGGTTGCACATCGTGATAAAATGGCAACTTTTACAGAGAATGAAGATACGTTTGTAACACATATGGAAACAGTGTTTAAGACTGAAATAAGGTAAAGGGAGAAATCATGAATCATTTAAAGGAAAAAACAATTAAAAAAAATAAACTGTTTACTGGGAAAATTATTGATTTATATGTAGAGGATGTAGAATTACCGAACGGTAAAACGAGTAAGAGAGAAATAGTAAAACACCCTGGAGCTGTTGCTGTAATTGCTGTAACAAGTGAAAATAAGATTGTCATGGTACAGCAATATCGGAAACCATTAGAACGTGTTCTTGTAGAAATACCGGCAGGCAAATTGGAACAAGGGGAAGAACCAATTGAAACAGCAAAAAGAGAATTAGAAGAAGAGACAGGTTATACTGCTCACAAGTTAACTCATTTAACATCATTTTACACTTCACCGGGTTTTGCAGATGAACTTGTTCACCTTTATGTTGCAGAAGGTTTAATAAAATTAGAGATAAAAGCACAATTAGATGAAGATGAATTCGTTGATGTAATTGAGTTAACGTTAGATGAAGCATTAGCTTATATGTCGGAAAAACGAATATATGATGCGAAAACAGCCTATGCTGTTCAACATCTACAAATGAAGCAATTAGCTGAAAATAGTAACAACTGATGGAAGGAATGTGACTCCTATACGATGCAACAATATTATGTCGATTTACATATTCATCTCGGAAGGACAAACTCAGGTAAGCCTGTAAAGATCACTGCATCAAAAACAATGACGTTACCAACTATATTACATGAAGCCTTAAACCGTAAAGGACTTGATATGGTTGGTATCATTGATTGCCACGTTCCAGAAGTACAAAATGAGCTTGAGGACCTTTTAAGTGAAGGAGAAATGACTGAACATGTAGAAGGGGGGCTTTGCTATAGAAATCTTACAGTAATACTTGGGTGTGAAATCGAAGTGTTTGATGAACATTGTAAAGGACCAGTTCATGTTTTAGTGTATTTTCCAACATTAGCAAAGATGAAAGAATTTACACATTGGTTAGAAAGTAGATTGAAAAATATAACGCTAAGTACACAAAGAATGTATGGAACGGCTGTTGAATTACAACAAAAAGTAAAATCAATGTCGGGATTATTTATTCCAGCACATATATTTACTCCCTATAAAAGCTTGTACGGAAAAGGTGTAGCTTCTTCCCTAACGGAAATTTTTGATCCCCAATTAATAGATGCTGTAGAGCTTGGTTTGAGTGCAGATTCGTACATGGCAGATCAAATAATTGAGTTACATAACTATACGTATTTATCAAATTCAGACGCCCATTCAGTAGGGAAAATTGCTCGAGAATACCAAGTGATTCAAATGAAAACACCTTCTTTTCAAGAGTTGAAAAAAGCCTTGCACAATGAAAGTAATCGTGAGGTTGTAGCTAATTATGGGCTTGACCCTAAGCTAGGAAAATATTATCACGCAGTATGTGAAAGGTGCTTCGCAACTATGAGACTTGGAGAGGGATGTTGTGTAAAATGCGGACATAAGAAGATAATAAAGGGTGTTTATTATCGTTTAAAGGAACTAAAAAATACAAATTCAAAGCGAGAAAATAGACCTAGCTATATCCACCAAGTTCCACTTGAGTTTATACCTGGCATTGGCAAGAAGACATTGCAAAAATTACTTGATCATTTTCAAACTGAAATGGCGATTATACATCAAGTTCCAGAGAAATCATTGCTTCGTGTTGTCAATCGATCAATTGTTAATTCGATTATGAATGCACGGAACGGTACTCTTTGTGTAGAAACAGGCGGTGGAGGAAAATACGGCAGAGTAAAATAAGGAGAGATTGACGTTAGCTAAAATGTCAGAAATGTGAATCATAGTAGATAGTGCCACGTATGTTTATATTAGCTAGATTTTCAAGGAGGCACATATCTATGAATCACATAAGCACAAAAACATCTAATACTCTACTCGTTTTTTCATTAATAATAATATTCTCAAGCTTTATAATCCCTATATTAATTGTTGGGATGATCCAACCGTTAATGATTAATTACGATCAAGGGTATTGGTATTACTCAGCAAATATAACCGCTTATTTATGGATATTTATAGCAACAATCTTCTTAGGTCTCGGTCTTATCTTATATTACACTTTAGAGAGAAAATTTGGGGATACAATTAAAATAAAAATAGTATCATCACTTATTGTACTTATTTCAATTGCTTGTTTTTTATTTGGTATGAATGATTACACATATATGACACACGATACTATAAAATTTAATGCACCACTGTCAATGAAAGAAAAAGAATACAAGTGGGATGAAGTAACGAAAGCACAATTAATATACAATAATGATGGCGTAAGGGTATTACACTTAGCATATGAAAATGAATTAGAATTTGAGATCGATGCAAGAAAGTACTATAAAAATGGTATTCTTATTAGAAAGATACTTGATCGTAACGGGATCAAGGTAGAGTATCCAAGTTAGTATGAATGTTAATGATCAAATAAAAAAACAATCCTTTTTGTGAGAAAGGATTGTTTTTTTATTTGTAAATGATGTTATAAAACATAACATACGATGTAACTTTATTGCTTAATAAAATGTTGAACTTTAATTTATGTTATAAAATATAACATAAAAATAGTGACAACGATCATAAATTATGGCATAATTACAATTATTAAAAAAACACTGAAAATTACATGTTATAAATGTTATGAAATATAACATGTATTCGCGGTGTGAAAATAGATATTAAATCAAGGAGTGATAAAATGAACGAAAATATTTACGAAGGAAACAAAAAGATTTTATTTATGACTACCTTTGCCTTTTTCTTATCATTTGTTGTTTGGTTTAATATGGCCCCTTTTAATACGACCTTGATGAAGGTGCTACAGTTAACAAAAGAACAGATTACGGTTTTGATGACAATTAATGTAGCATTAACTATTCCAGCAAGAATCATTATTGGCATGTTAGTCGATCGTTTCGGACCAAGAAAAGTATACTCTTCTCTACTAATTGTTATGAGTATACCGTGTTTTGTGTTTGCCTTTGGTACTTCTTTTTGGCAGTTATTTATAGCTCGAGCCTTTTTAGGAATTATCGGAGCAGGCTTTGTTATAGGAATAAGAATGGTTTCTGAATGGTTCCCCCAAAAACAACTTGGTTTAGTTGAAGGGATATACGGAGGATGGGGAAATTTTGGTTCAGCAGCTGCAGCATTTAGTTTACCGATCATTGCTTTATGGATTGGTGGAGATGACGGCTGGAGATATGCGATTGGGTTAACTGGGTTACTTAGTTTAATATACGGATTTATCTATTATCGATCGGTGCAAGATACACCTGCAAAAAAGGTATACCAGATTCCAAAGAGGTCTGGTGCGATGGAAATAACTAGCTATAAGAGTATGGTTGGACTCATAGTGATGACTTTACCATTGTATGGAGTACTTGGTTTGTTAACCTGGAAACTCAAAAATGTGAATTTTATAGGTGCAAATATTGCCTTAGTAATATATATCGTTTTAGCTGTTTTATATTTATTTAACGTCTATAAAATATGGAGTGTAAACAAACACCATTTAAAAAATGGGGTACCTAAAGAAGAACAGTATTCTTTTAAACAGGTAGCCATATTGGATTTTGCTTACTTAATTACATTTGGTTCTGAATTAGCTGTCGTTTCGATGCTCCCGATGTTCTTTGAAGAAACATTTAATTTAACAGTTGCACAGGCTGGGATGATTGGTGGGAGCTTTGCTTTCATGAATTTAGTTGCACGTCCGGGTGGAGGGTGGCTTAGCGATAAATTTGGCCGAAAAAAAACATTAATGGTCTTGCTTCTATGTCTTGGAGTAGCTTATATTGCTATGTCGCAAATTTCTTCAAGTTGGTCACTAGTAGCAGCTGTTCTCTTAACGATGGTATGCTCATTCTTCGTTCAAGCTGGAGAAGGATCTGTATTCTCAATGGTGCCATTAGTAAAAAAGCGAATCACAGGTCAAGTAGCTGGGATGGTTGGCGCATATGGAAATGTCGGTTCGGTTATCTTCTTGACAGTTTTAAGCTTTCTCAACCCATCATTATTTTTTATGATTATCGGCATAGGTGCCTTCGCTTGTTTTATCGCAGCTTTCTTTCTTGTTGAACCTAAATTGGAAAATGAAGCTATTGTTGGAGCGATGGAACCGAAACAAGAGGAGCTCGTTGGATAAGTTAATTTTTCTATTGCTGTACAATTTGCTTAGCTCCAGGTGCCTACGAATCGTGGTCGCTTAGACATTACACATGAAGGAAAAAAACTTCATGTACAATGTCTCCAGCGCTTGTCGGAAAGGTGCATACGCTTTTCTTAATGTTTTCGCTTTGATTGTAATTAACACATACACAACTAGAGTTTGTGACATTTTTTCTTATATAAAATGATGACTAAAATATAAAGTCACTTCTATAAGGTGTCTATTTGTTGGTAACAGCAACAAAGTTTACAAAAAGAGCCTTTCTTAAAAAATAAAAACATCGGAGGGATACTTGTGCTGAAAAAAAAGAAATTAGTTCTTATAGGTAATGGTATGGCAGGTGTTCGTTGTATTGAAGAGGTTATTAAGCTGAACCCTAATCAATTTGAAATTACGGTTATCGGTGAAGAACCACACCCTAATTATAATAGAATTTTACTTTCAACTGTGCTAGCAGGAGATACATCACTTGAAGATATTACGATTAATGACTGGCAATGGTATAAAGAAAACAATATTGAATTGTTTACCGGTCATAAAGTACAAGAAATTAACACGGCAACAAAATTGGTTATAACTGATAAGTTAATAGAAATTAATTATGATGAATTAATCATTGCTACAGGGTCTGTACCATTTATTCTTCCTCTTCCAGGCGCTGATAAAGAAGGAGTAACTGCATTCCGTGATATTAAAGATTGTGAAAGAATGATTGATGCTTCAAAAAATTATAAAAAAGCAGCCGTAATAGGTGGAGGCTTATTAGGCTTAGAGGCTGCAAGAGGTTTGTTGAATTTAGGTATGGAAGTTGATGTCATTCATATAGAAAAGTATTTGATGGAAAGGCAGCTTGATCCAAAAGCATCCAAACTACTTGAAGAAGAGCTTACGAAGCAAGGGATGAATTTTTTATTAGAGAAGCAAACGAAAGAGATCATTGGTGGAGATCGGGTAGAAGGGCTGCGCTTTGCTGACGGGACAGAAATTACTGCTGATTTAGTTGTGATGGCGGTGGGGATACGTCCGAATGTTGAACTAGCAAAAATAAGCGGTATAGAAACAAATAGAGGCATTGTCGTAAATGATTACATGCAAACGTCAATACCACATGTCTATGCTGTTGGAGAATGTGCTGAGCATCGAGAAGTTGCATATGGATTAGTTGCTCCACTATATGAACAAGGCCAAGTATTAGCTAATAAATTGCATGAGCTTGATGATAAAAAATATGAAGGTTCTGTCGTCTCAACAAAACTAAAAGTATCAGGTGTAGATGTTTTTTCTGCCGGAGAGTTCCAAGAAGATGTAAATGACAAGAGTATGCAAATTTACGATGAGTATAACAATATTTATAAAAAGGTCGTTATACGTGATAGCAAAGTAGTTGGCGCGGTATTATATGGTGATATTAATGATGGAACTAAGCTCCTTCAGATGATGCAAAAACAAACATTGATAAGTGAAATGGCTCCTTTATCATTTGTACAAGGACAAAGTAATGGAAGTGGAGAACAGTCAATCGTTGCATCTATGGAGATGGATGATCAAGTTTGTGGGTGTAATGGTATAACAAAAGGAATGATTGTTGAAGCAATAAAGTCAAATGGTTTAAGTTCTGTTTCAGAAGTTAAATCATGTACGAAAGCTGGAACTTCGTGTGGAGGTTGTTCACCTCTTGTTAGTGAGTTAGTGAAGGAAACGTTAGGAGAAAGCTTTGAGGAAACTGAACAAATACAGTCAATTTGTGAATGTACATCATTAAGTAGAGATGAGATTGTTGAAAATATACGGATGATGGGCTTAACTCATATTCGTGAAGTAATGAACGTGTTAGGCTGGCAATCCGATGAAGGGTGTTCGAAGTGTCGACCAGCTATAAACTATTATTTAGGGATGGTGCATCCAACGGAGTATGTAGACGAACTAGAATCTAGATTTGTAAACGAAAGAATGCATGCAAACATTCAAAAAGATGGAACATATTCTGTCGTTCCGCGAATGTATGGTGGTGTAACTAATGCAGAAGAGTTAAGGCGTATTGCAGACGTTGCAGAGAAATATGAAGTTCCGATGGTGAAGCTAACAGGTGGTCAACGAATTGATTTACTTGGGATTAAGAAAGAAGACTTGCCAAAGGTATGGGAAGAGTTGGATATGCCTTCTGGTTATGCATATGGGAAAGCGATCCGTACTGTTAAAACTTGTGTAGGTTCAGAGTTTTGTAGATTTGGAACACAGAACTCAACGCAGATGGGTATAGATCTTGAGAAAAAATTTGAAAGATTAAATACACCTGCCAAAGTGAAGATGAGCGTCTCAGCTTGTCCGAGGAATTGTGCAGAAAGTGCGATAAAAGATATTGGAATTGTTGGAGTAAGTGATGGTTGGGAGTTATATATAGGTGGTAATGGAGGTACTAACTTGCGTGCAGGTGACCTGTTATGTAAAGTGAAAACAGCCGATGAGGTTATACAATGGAGTGGAGCTATACTTCAATACTATCGTGAAACAGGGGAGTATGGGGAGAGAACTTCTGCTTGGGTTGAGAGAATGGGTTTGACAGCGATTGGTGATGTATTGGCTAGTGAGGAAGTGCGTTCGTCATTAAATGAACGAATTGAGGTAGCTTTAGCTACACTAAAAGATCCATGGAAAGATGTCGTTAATGATGAAGATAAACAACATAAATTATATAACAGTTATTCGTTAACAACAGTTTAGGGGTGATATAAATGAATAAATTAGAGATCGCAAAATATAGTGAGTTGCCTCAAAGGGTAGGAAAATCAGTAAAGCTAAATAATACAGAAATTGCATTGTTTCGTTTATCTAATGGAGAAGTTTATGCTGTTGAAAATAAATGTCCCCATAACGGTGGCACATTAGCAGAAGGAATAGTGAGTGGTAATGTTGTCTACTGTCCTTTGCATGAGTGGAAAATATGTTTGGAAGATGGAAAAGTACAGCAACCAGATACAGGTTGCGTAAAAGTTTATGATGTTGAAGTGAAGAATGACAAAATTTTACTTACTGTGTAGGGTGGAATAAATGAACGATTTACTGAAACATTTTCGTGAAAAACAAAAACAACTAAATAATGAAAAAATAATGAATACCCAATGTCCGTATTGCAGTATGCAGTGTAGTATGCAATTGATTGAGGAACGTATCATTGAACGAATGAAATACAAGGTTGTTCCTAATAAAATGGATCCTACTTCACAAGGAAAGCTATGTATAAAAGGATTAAATGCACATCAACATGTGATTAATGATAAGCGAATTACGTCTCCAATGCTAAAGATAGATGGTGAATTTGTAAAAATCACATGGGACATGGCTTTAGAAATTATTAAGGAAAAATTCAAGAGTATTCAAGAAGAAGATGGGTTCGATGCTCTATCTGTGTATGGCGGAGGGTCATTAACGAATGAAGAAGCATATATGTTAGGGAAATTTGCTAGAGTGGCCTTGAAAACTAGACATATAGACTATAACGGAAGGTTTTGCATGTCATCGGCAGCAACTGCTGCTAACGATGCTTTTGGTATCGATCGTGGTATGACGAACCCCTTGTCAGATATTCCAATGGCTAAATGCATCATTTTAGCGGGAACAAATATCGCTGAATGTCAACCTACGATCATGCCATATTTTCTAAAAGCCAAAAAGAATGGTGCGTTTATTATTGCTATTGATCCAAGGGAAACGGCTACAACCAAAATAGCAGATATACATTTACAATTAAAGCCAGGGACTGATTGGAGTTTAGTCAATGGGATGTTAAAGGTGTTGGTTGAAGAAGGATATGACAACGAGGATTTTATTGAAAATAGAACACATGGCTATAACGATCTACAACAATTTCTTTGTAATATACAATTAACAGATATAGTTGAGCAAACGGGTATTCCTGAACAACAAATACGCCTAGCGGCAAAAATGTATGGTAAAGCAAATTCAGCGATGGTTTTCACTGCTAGAGGTGTCGAACAACATGTAAATGGTAATGAAACTGTTAGAAACTTTATTAATCTATGTTTAATTACTGGGAAAATTGGTAGAGAAGGTTGTGGCTATGGTGCAATCACTGGACAGGGGAATGGTCAGGGTGGTAGAGAGCATGGTCAAAAAGCGGATCAATTACCGGGCTACCGATCTATAGATAATATGGAACATCGAAAGCATATTGCTTCTGTCTGGGGTGTGAATGAATTCGATCTTCCTTCCAAAGGGGTTTCCGCTTATGAAATGATAGAGAAAATTGATAGAGAGGAGATTACAGGGTTATTAGTAGTAGGGTCAAATCCTGTTGTGTCTAATCCAAATGCGATTTTTGTAGAAAAATCATTAAAAAAATTAAAATTTCTTGTCGTTGTAGATATGTTCATTTCAGAAACTGCCCAACTAGCAGACTTACTCTTACCGTCTTCTTCTTATTTAGAAAATGCAGGAACGATGACGAATTTAGAAGGTAGAATAACGTTAAGAAATGGTGAAAGAAAAAAACCGGGTGAAGTTAAACATGATTGGGAAATTCTTCGTGAGATTGCGACGATACTTGGAGAAGGAGAATATTTTAAATACGATAGCTCTGAAGACATATTTAATGAGCTTAGAGTAGCAAGTCAAGGAGGAAGGGCTGATTATGCTGGTGTTACTTATGAAAGGTTAAATAAAGAAAAGTTGTTTTGGCCTTGTCCAAATAGTGACCATCCAGGAACAGAGAGGCTTTTTAGCGATCAATTTGCACATCCTGACGGGCGAGCAGTAATTAAAGTCATAGCAAATACACCTAACCGTGAAGCAATCTCAGAAGATTACCCTCTATACTTGACGACAGGTAGAGTATTAGCACATTATTTATCAGGAACGCAAACTAGACGTAGTTCATCACTCAACTCGCGTTATCCTGAATCACGTATTGAAATTCACCCGCTAGCCGCAAAGAAGTTTGGAGTTAAAGATAAAAGCTTTGTGAAGCTGGAGTCCAAAAGAGGAAGTGTCGTCGTACGATGCAAAATAACGCCGAAAATTCGACGTGACACAGTCTTTGTACCATTTCACTGGGGAGACATACAAAATATTAATCGACTTACCGATCCCTCCTTAGACCCATCATGTAAAATGCCAAGCTTTAAGCTTTGCGCTGTAAAGATAAGTCCGTTTTAGCATGTTTTCAAAATATATCAAGCAGATGTAGTCAAGTGTTTTCTCGTTGGTTGTTTGTTTTTGTACTTAGATTTAAATATATACACAACTAGAGTTCGTAGCATCCTCTCTTTTCTATAACGATGACCAACGTATAAAACCACATATTTCGGTTTGGTAATAATGACAGCAAAAAAGAGTTTTCTCAAAGATGATTGAACATCTACTATTAAGGAAATTGATTGTTTAATAATACATTCTCCTTTTCATAGATAAAAAAAAGCGATATAGTATTGACAATCACACTTAGCTAATTACTGAAAAGGGGGATTTATGTGCAACAGTGGATTAAAGAAGTTGGTAGAGGAAAGAAGGGTTCAAAAGATTTAACTTATGAGGAAATGCGTGAGGCTGCACGCTTAATTTCAAGTGGTAAGGCAACCGACTCACAGATTAGTGCTTTTTTAATAGCAGAGCGAATGAAGGGAGAAACATACAATGAAGTACTTGGCTTTATCGATGAACTTAAGAGGTGTTCAAAGAAGCTAAACCTTCCATCTACCATTTCAGATAACTTAATCGATTTTGCTGGTCCGTATGATGGTAGGAAAGGTTTTGTTACAACTGTTCCTACTTCATTATTATTAGCGGAAGCTGGTGTGCCAGTTTTATTACATAGTAGTGACACCTTACCTCCTAAACATGGTATGACAATCAAAGATATCCTCTCAGAATTATCGGTTAAGACAAATGCAACACCAAAACAAATTGAGGACTCAATTATGAGCAATCAAATCGGCTTTGTTTGGACAGAAAATCTATGTGAGCCATTGGGAAAAATAAGACATATTCGAGAAGATATTGGCGTGCGTTCAATTATTAATACAGTTGAGAAAATGCTTAATCTTGGAAATGCCAAAAAAATGATGGTAGGTGTATTTCATAAAACGGCAGTAGATAAGCTCATTCCTATTATCCAACAATCTAGTTATGATGTTGGCTATGTTGTCCAAGGTGAAGACGGATCAGAGGACTTACCTACCCATCGTAATAGTTTTGTTTACAAGGTAACGAATAGTCATGCAGAATCATTTTTATTAAACCCAGAGCAGTATGGGTTAAAGTATGAGAAAGATGATGAGGTTCTTACAAAACAAGAGCAGGCAACGATCATGAAAAGAATATTAACCGGTGAACAAGCTCCAGAGTTATTACCGTTTCGAGCAAAAGTTATTTACAACACCGCGGTTAGGTATTTCTTATTTAATATAACAGCTACAATTGAAGAAGGGATTGAAAAAGCGACAGAGCAACTAAATGAGGGTAAAGGTATATCTCAGTTAAACCAGTGGCAGCAATCGCTCTATTCTTAATTTTGGTGTTGTAAACCCACCTGTACAGGTGGGTTTTTGAGCCCTGTGCTGGATCGAACATATCACTTAATTTGCAAAAATGACCGTACTATTATTTTAAGCCTTGAACATAAATATTTGTAATATGATTAGCTAATCTTATACTATCATTCTTTTCTAGTTAATAGTTTGTCATAGTTTTAAATTAAAATCATACAATCTATTAATACTGTTCCGTTAAGGAGGAGAATGATGAAAAAACAATCGTATCAGAAAATATTACAATTACACATTCAAGAGCATTCTTCAATCTATTTATTTATTACTGTGCTCTTTTTTATGGGAGTAATTTTTGGATCCATCGTTGTCAACAGTCTGAGCTTTAGTCAAAAACAAGATCTTTTCTACTATTTAAGTAGATTCTTCGAACAAGTTTCCGAAGGTAAATTTGCATCCTCAAAAGATAAGTTTATTGAAAGTTATCTTCAAAATATAAAATATATAGGATTAATATGGTTACTAGGTGTGTCCATTATTGGGTTGCCGCTTATACTCGTTTTACTTTTTTTAAAAGGAGTTGTTGTGAGCTTTACTGTTGGGTTCCTAGTAAATCAAATGGAGGCTAAAGGGTTGTTGTTGTCCTTCATATCCATTTTTCCGCAAAACTTGTTAGTCATTCCGTCCTTTATTATTATAAGTACGCTTGCAGTCACATTTTCTTTGAAAATGATCCGACAGCAATTTATTAAAAAATTTAATCAGCAAATTTTTCCGCTATTTATGCGGTACTCACTTGTTATGGTAGTTATAATGATAGTATTATTAGTAGCTTCAGCATTTGAGGCATTTATTTCTCCAGTTTTAATGAAAAATGTATTAGAGGTTATTACAAAATAATAATTATTAAATAATATAGGGTTAAATTATTTATTTATAATCATTTTATTTTGACAGTTCCCATATCTTTGCTATAATTATGTAATGAACGGCGAGGGAGGGAATATTAATGGAAAATCGGATAGAACGGATAAAAAAACAATTGCACTCCTCAAGCTATAAACTAACCCCTCAGAGAGAGGCGACTGTCCGGGTGCTACTTGAGAATGAAGAGGATCATTTAAGTGCTGAAGATGTATACCTCCTCGTTAAGGAGAAGTCCCCCGAAATTGGTTTAGCTACTGTTTATCGTACATTAGAATTACTAACTGAACTTAAAATAGTTGATAAAATTAATTTTGGTGATGGTGTGTCACGCTACGATCTTCGTAAGGAAGGGGCGGCTCATTTTCATCATCATCTAGTTTGTATGGAATGTGGATCTGTAGAAGAAATAGAAGAAGATCTTTTAGAAGATGTTGAGAAAATAGTTGAAGCGGACTGGAATTTTAAAATTATGGATCATAGACTGACTTTTCATGGTATATGCAGAAAATGTCAAAATAAGGAAAGTGAGTAATTCATTCTTACTAGTTAGGGAAAATTCAATTTATATAATTTAACGATATCAAATGGTTATAGGGTCTATTGCACAATAGGGAACTGTTAACAATAATTTTAAATTTTGTAAAACAAGCTTTAAAAAGTCTAAATAATAAAATGACTAAAGGGTCTAACCAAACACTCTGTATATCTTAAGACAATTTATAGAGACTGTTTGATTTGACCCTTTGATTATAGAATAGAAAGCTATACATTGTTCTGCACCTTTATATTAAGTAGTTTAAAATGAACTTACTAATGAAATATTTAGTGCTTTTACGTATAAAGTTTGTCCTTTTTGTCATATCTTCTAATATGATGATTGTAATGGAGGATAAACGATGAAATGGTTTATGGTTTTTTATGATATTTTAAAAGTATTTATTCTTTTTACAGGCTGTACAATTTTGTTTTATTTTTGTATATTGTGGATAAATCAAGAATACCAAGAATATCACCGCTATGATCAACCAGAAGGGAATGCGGTCAAAGTAGTGAAAATGATAGAAAATAAAGATGAAAGCTGGTTAGAACGATTAAAGTTTTTTTATCTTAATGGGGAGTAGAAGAATGTGGAAGATCATTTAAAAGACTTTATACATTATTTAGTAGTTGAGCGGGGGTTAGCTGAAAATACAATCAAGTCTTATGAACGTGATCTTAAGGAATATCATAAATATTTAGCAAAAGTGGAACGAGTAACGAACTGTAATGATATTACTAGGGTTCACATCATTCACTTTTTAAGCCAATTGAAGAACCAAGGGAAGTCTCCGAAAACACTTGCTCGACATGTTGCATCTATCAGATCATATCATCAATTTTGCCTTCGTGAAAAAATTGCAAACCATGACCCCTCAGTTCATATTGAATCACCTCAAACTGAGAGAAAACTACCGAAAGTGCTCACTGCTGGTGAGATTGAAGCATTATTGGCTATTCCAAGTGTAACTACTTCATTTGGATTAAGGGATAAAGCAATGCTCGAATTACTATATGCTACGGGTATAAGAGTGAGTGAGCTTATTCATCTTAACATGTCTGATGTTCATTTAACGATGGGCTTTATTCGCTGTGTTGGAAAAGGAAATAAAGAAAGAATTATTCCTTTAGGAAAATTAGCTACAGATGCGATACATAACTATATTAATCAAGGTAGAGGAGAATTGGCAAGCAAGAAGAGAACAACAGAGGCACTTTTCTTAAATCATCATGGAAATCGCTTAACACGTCAGGGATTTTGGAAGATTCTTAAAAATTTAGCTAAGAAAGCTAATATAGAAAAAGAATTAACTCCTCATACATTGCGCCATTCGTTTGCAACACATTTACTTGAGAACGGTGCTGACTTACGTGCAGTGCAAGAAATGTTGGGTCATGCAGATATTTCAACTACTCAAATATATACACATGTAACGAAAGCAAGATTAAAAGATGTTTATAATATGTATCATCCAAGAGCATAAACAGAAGAGAAGAAGTGTCTCAACTAGCTATGTTTAATAAGAGCTCGTTCACAAGTAGACTTTGAGGGATAGAACATGCCTTCAACACGAGAGGCTAGAAGATATAACTCAGACAATACAGCAAAGCCGCTATAAAGAGAAAAGACTTTATGGTGGCTTTTTCTTTTTCTCGTAATACGTTAGATCAAGTACCTCAGACCTTGTTGGATAAATGGTTGTTTTCGTATTATTATTTTATTCATGAAATGTTCATTTTTTATTGTTTGCAATATGAGTATGAAAAGGCTTATACTATGGTTGTCAGACCTCAGACAAGTGATGCTTGTTAAAGGTTTTTATTGGTTAATATGAACGTTAATGGGAATGATATCTTTTATTGAAAAAGATAGATTTAGGAGGTTATTTTATGTCAGCGCATTCATATAAGCGAATTTTTTTAGTTGTAATGGATTCAGTTGGAATTGGTGAAGCTCCAGATGCAGAGAAATTTGGAGATAAAGGTGCTAATACTTTAGGACATATTGCAGAGCATCGCGGAGGCTTAAATATGCCTCATATGGCAAAGCTAGGGTTAAGTAATATTGAGGTTATAAAAGGAATTGACAAAGCGAAGTCGCCTTTAGCTTACTATACAAAAATGCAAGAGTCATCAAATGGAAAAGATACAATGACTGGACATTGGGAAATAATGGGCTTGAATATTGAAACGCCATTCCAAGTATTTCCTGATGGGTTTCCGAAAGAGCTTATAGATGAGCTAGAGAGTAGAACGGGACGTAAAGTAATTGGTAATAAACCTGCAAGTGGGACAGGTATTTTAGATGAATTAGGGCAAGAGCACATGGAAACGGGTGCTTTAATAGTTTATACATCAGCAGACTCTGTGTTACAAATCGCTGCGCATGAAGAGATCATTCCAATCGAGGAACAATATAAGATATGTAAAATTGCTCGTGAACTAACACTCGATGAAAAATATATGGTAGGTCGTGTTATTGCTCGTCCGTTTATTGGTGAACCAGGCAATTTCGAAAGAACTGCTAATCGTCATGATTATGCGTTAAAGCCTTTCGGAAGAACGGTAATGAATGAATTGAAGGATAATAACTTTGATGTCATTGCAATTGGCAAAATTTCTGACATTTATGATGGAGAAGGGGTTACAAAATCACTAAGAACGAAGTCAAATATGGATGGAATGGATAAGTTAGTTGATTCATTAAAGATGGATTTTACCGGAATCAGCTTCGTAAATTTAGTTGATTTTGATGCATTATTTGGTCATCGCCGAGATCCACAAGGTTATGGTGATGCGTTGGAAGAATTTGACGCTCGACTCCCTAAAGTATTAGAGAATCTTAAAGAAGATGATTTACTCATTATTACTGCCGACCATGGGAATGATCCGATACATTATGGTACTGACCATACGAGAGAATATGTACCTTTATTAGCCTATAGTCCTAGCATGAAAGAAGGAAATCAATTATCAATAAGAGAGACGTTTGCTGATATTGGTGCAACAATTGCTCATAATTTCGATATTAATATGCCAAAATACGGGAAAAGCTTTTTATCAGAAATGAAATAGAGGAGGAGAATTGAATGAATTTGGAAGCTATTAACAAAGCGGCTAACTACTTAAAGGAAAAATTTCCTACAACCCCTGAAATAGGTCTTGTGTTAGGTTCAGGCCTAGGTGTATTAGCTGATGAAATTGAATCAGCTGTGAAAATTCCATATGAAGACATACCTGAATTTCCTGTTTCAACTGTAGAAGGTCATGCTGGACAATTAGTTTTTGGACAATTGCAAGGGAAAACAGTTGTAGCAATGCAAGGGAGATTTCACTTTTACGAGGGCTATTCCTTTGATAAAGTGACTTTTCCAATTAGAGTTTTAAACCAACTTGGTATAAAAAAGATGATAGTAACAAATGCCGCAGGTGGTGTAAACGAATCATTTAAGCCAGGAGATTTAATGCTCATTACTGATCATATTAATTTCATGGGGACAAATCCTTTAATTGGCCCAAATGATGCAGAGTTAGGAGTAAGGTTCCCGGATATGTCTGAACCTTATAATAAAGAATTACAGCAGCTAGCAAAAGGGATTGCAAATAAACTTTCTATTAATATTCAAGAAGGTGTTTATGTAGGTGCTACAGGACCTTCTTATGAAACACCTGCAGAGATACGGATGTTCAGAACTCTTGGAGGAGATGCAGTAGGAATGTCCACAGTTCCTGAAGTCATCGTTGCACGTCATTCAGGTATGGATGTAATCGGAATCTCATGTATATCCAATATGGCGTCAGGAATATTAGATCAGCCTTTAACACATGATGAAGTAATTGAAACAACTGAAATGGTAAAAGCGAACTTTCTAGCTTTTGTTAAAACGATCGTGAAAGAAATGTCTCGTTAAGTGGACAGAGAACTTATTACATCATTAGCCTTTTGAATAATCTTATAAAACAACAACGTGTAAATGTGTGTAAAAACCCTATAGAAGTGAATTTAACAACTACTGTAGGGTTTATGACACATTAAGAGCAGCTTGATAAATGAAAAATAACAACACCTATTGGAGAACGGAGATGTTTGATTATGAGAATGGTGGACTTGATTCAAAAGAAAAAACATGGTGAAGTATTAACAACAGAGGAAATTAAATTTATTGTTGAAGGTTATGGAAACGGTGACATTCCTGATTACCAAATCTCTTCTCTTTGTATGGCAATATACTTTAAAGGTATGAACGAACAAGAAATTTCAGATTTAACAATGGCGATGGTTAATTCTGGTGATGTAGTCGATTTATCTGCAATTGAAGGAGTCAAGGTGGACAAGCATTCAACCGGTGGAGTTGGTGATAAAATTAGTTTAATAGTTGCTCCTCTAGTAGCGGCTGTAGGCGTTCCTGTAGCAAAAATGTCTGGAAGAGGACTTGGACATACAGGCGGAACTCTTGACAAATTAGAATCGATTGAAGGCTTCCAAATAGAGTTAACTAGTGAACAGTTTATCGAAAATGTAAATAATAATAAGATAGCTATTGTAGGTCAAAGTGCCAACCTTGCGCCAGTTGATAAAAAATTGTACGCGCTAAGAGATGTGACTGCAACTGTAGATAGTATTCCAATGATTGCAAGCTCAGTGATGAGTAAGAAAATTGCCTCTGGTGCTGAGAGTATCGTTCTTGATGTAAAGACAGGCTCTGGTGCGTTTATGAAATCAACTGAAGATGCTAAATCGTTAGCTCAAACAATGGTTGATATCGGTAAGAATACAGGTAGAAAAACAGTTGCTGTTATTAGTGATATGAACCAACCGCTCGGTTATGAAGTAGGAAATGCAAACGAGATTAGAGAGGCTATCGAAGTATTACAAGGTAGTAGAGTGGATGACTTAAGAGAAATTGCCTTAACGATATCTTCACATATGACAGTATTAGGTGGAATTTATCAAGATTTTGAGGAAGCGTTTAAAAGTTTGGAAGAAGTGATAAGCTCAGGCAAAGCAATTGAAACTCTTAAACGATTTATCGAATCTCAAAGTGGAAATTCGGCAGTTGTTGATGATACATCTAAATTGCCACAAGCGAAATATCATAAAGAAATTAAGGCTACTTCAAGTGGATACGTAAGTGAAATCAATGCTGAACTTGTTGGAGTTTCAGCAATGATGCTTGGAGCAGGTAGAAAGAAAAAAGACGATGTAATTGATCACTCCGCTGGTATTTCGTTAAAGAAAAAAGTAGGAGATCAGATTAACGAAGGTGACACATTGTGTGTATTCCACAGCAACATACAAGACGTAACAGAAGCAGAAAATACATTGTTATCTGCATACACAATTATACAGGAACAAGTTGCTAAAAAGACAACATACATTCATCATGTTATTGCTTAAGATGAACATTAAATAACCACCCAAAGGGTGGTTATTTTTTTTTGTGAATTTATCGTTTAAAAACATTTTTAATGTATAAAAAAATAGCACATGGAAAAAATGATATGTATTGTATAATATTTCAATACAAAAATATTCTACCTTTAAAATTCTCTTAATATCGAAATAATGGCGTAAAAACTAGATAAGAATGGAGGACTTGAATTTGTCTAAAATTTTCTGCTCTATGACAACAATCATTTTTTTTATGCTGTCGATATCATCATATGCTTCAGCAGAAGAAACAACAGTACAGTTAGTTGAAGATGCTAAGTCAGGTATTTTAATTGAAAGAGACACAGGTAATATACTATATGAAAAGAATGCACATGAAAGACTACCACCTGCAAGTATGACTAAAATTATGACTATGTTACTCATTATGGAAGCGATAGACAAGGGAACAGTTACATTAGATGAAAAAATTCGAACTAGTGAATATGCGGCTTCAATGGGAGGGTCACAAATTTTTCTTTCTCCGGGAGAAGAGATGACTGTCCAAGAGATGCTAAAAGGGATTGCAATCGGTTCAGGGAATGATGCATCAGTTGCTATGGCTGAACGTATTGCAGGGTCTGAAGAGGCATTTGTAGCCATGATGAATAATAAAGCGAAGCAGTTAAAGTTAGAAAATACAGTATTCCAAAATTCAACGGGTTTACCTGCCAATGAACATTTTAGTACATCTTTTGATATGGCAATTATTGCGAAAGAATTATTGAAATATGAAGAAATAACGAAATATACAGGGAAATATGACGACTATTTAAGGGAAAACACTGATAAAAAATTTTGGTTAGTTAACACAAATAGACTTGTTAAGTTTTATGAAGGCGTAGATGGTGTGAAGACAGGTTATACAAATGAAGCAAAGTATTGCTTAACAGCAACAGCGAAAAAAAATGATATGAGGGTGATAGCAGTAGTCTTTGGAGCGCCGACAACAAAGTCCAGAAATGCCCAAGTATCTAAGATGTTAGATTATGCATTTGCTCATTATCAAACGATGCCTAAATATAAACGTAATGAACTCGTATCGAAAGCAAAGATAAATAAAGGGATGAAAGAAGAAGTTGATGTAGTGACAACAGAACCCATTTCACTTCTTATGAAAAAAGGAGAATCGCAAGATAACGTTACTGAAGAAGTCATATTAAAAGACAAAATTATTGCACCAGTAAAAAAAGGTGATCAGCTCGGAACTATAATTTTGAAAAAGGATAATGAAGTTCTTATAAAAAGTGATCTAATTGCTAATGAAGATGTTAAGGCTGCTAATTTGTGGCAACTGATGAAGCGATCTGTAGAAATGTTGACTAAAACAGAATAGTTTTGCCGAATCTTCACTAGTTTTGTCATGATGAAGGATTATCAGGTGAATATAGCGAAATGACTCACTAAGTAAAAGTAGAAAACATAAAGGAGGATAACATAGTGAGTCTATCTATTACTCTTGAAGTAATGAAGGACGTTTTACTTATTCGTCTACATGGGGAACTCGATCATCATACAGCTGAAGAGCTGAGAGAACAAGTGAATAAAGCGATTAGTAGTAAAAATATTCATCACATCGTCTTAAATTTAGAGCAACTTACCTTTATGGACAGCTCGGGATTAGGGGTCATCTTAGGTCGTTACAAACAAATTAAGAATTTAGGTGGGGAAATGGTAGTATGTAATATTTCTCAACCTGTAAAAAGATTGTTTGATATGTCTGGGTTATTCAAAATAGTACGTTTAGAAATGAATGAACAATATGCACTTCAAACGTTGGGGGTGGCATAATGAAAAATGTCATGCACCTCCAATTTTCTGCGCTCAGTCAAAATGAATCATTTGCCAGAGTCACAGTTGCATCATTTATTGCTCAGTTAGATCCAACGTTAGATGAGTTAACTGAAATAAAAACCGTTGTTTCTGAGGCCGTAACAAATTCGATCATTCATGGTTATGAAAATGATCCAAATGGCGTAGTGTACATTTCTGTAATACTTGAGGATGGCTTTGTTCATATAACCATTCGTGATGAAGGAAAAGGTATTAAAGATATTGATGAAGCTAGACAACCCCTTTTTACAACTAAACCTGAGTTAGAACGATCAGGAATGGGATTTACCATTATGGAGAACTTCATGGATGAAGTAACGATTGATTCTACCGTCTCAAGTGGTACGGTTGTTAAATTATCGAAGCATTTATCAAAAAGTAAAGCTTTAAGCAATTAAGGGAGACTTGCCTATGGATGTGGAGGTCAAGAAAGAAAAAGGTCAAACATATTTAAAGGATCATGAAGTAAAAGACTTAATCAAACGCAGTCAAAATGGAGAGCAAGAAGCTCGTGATTTGATTATTGAGAAAAACATGAGACTAGTTTGGTCAGTTGTGCAACGTTTTTTAAATCGGGGTTATGAGCCTGATGATTTATTTCAAATCGGATGTATCGGTCTCTTGAAATCAGTTGATAAATTTGATTTAACTTATGATGTTAAGTTTTCTACCTATGCTGTTCCGATGATTATTGGAGAGATTCAGCGATTTATTCGTGACGATGGAACTGTAAAAGTAAGTAGATCCTTAAAAGAGATTGGGAATAAAATTCGAAAAGCTAAGGATGAACTTGCAAAGCAATTTGGTAGGGCTCCAACAGTGAATGAAATTGCAGAGTTCTTATCAATATCTCCAGAAGAAGTTGTTATGGCTCAAGAGGCTAGTCGTACACCTACATCAATACATGAAACTGTGTACGAAAATGATGGAGATCCAATCACTTTGATTGATCAAATTGCAGATCATACTGAGGCAAAATGGTTTGAAAAAATTGCACTAAAAGAAGCAATACATGAGTTAGATGAACGTGAAAGGTTAATTGTTTATTTACGTTATTATAAAGATCAAACTCAAACTGAAGTAGCATCTAGATTAGGCATTTCTCAAGTACAAGTATCAAGGTTAGAAAAGAAGATATTAAAACAAATGAAAGAAAGGATGGGCAGTTAGCCCATCCTTTCTTGCTAAGGATTTCTTCGTTTTTATTGTTGTTTTTCGTAATAATATATCAACACCGATACAACTATAGTTTCGTGGCATCTTTTCTTCTATATTATGATTCATAATTACAATAGGCTTCTTTTTTACAATGGTAATTTTGTATAAATAAACAATCAAGTTTACGACAAGAGCCTTTGTTAAATAAGTACTCACACTAGGAACGTTATTTGTCTTTTCAGCTACAGAGAGTCTTTAGCCCTTTTAACCACTTCATCAATTTGAGTCAATATGACGACTTCCACCTTTTCTTCCTTCTAACTACTCATATTGCTTATTGATGAGATGGCAGATTGGTTTTCTAATGCTGATAGATCACCTGGATCTTGACCTAGATAAATGGACTTGATGACTCGCCGCATAACTTTGGCGTTTCTCGTCTTTGGCAACTCAGAGACAGTATAGATGTCATGAGGCTTTAAAGATTTACCAAGATTCTGTTCAACTAATTGATATAGTTCAGAAATTAGTTTTTCCTTGTTTTTCACCTTATCTTTTATGACAATAAAGCAAACAGCGACCTCACCTTTTATATTATTAGGAACTCCAATAGTTGCTGCTTCTACCACTTGAGGATGTTCAACTAAAATAGACTCCAGCTCAGCAGGGCCAACTCTTTTTCCAGCAATATTTAATGTATCATCAGATCGACCGGTTATTGTCCAGAAATGATTTTCATCTAAACTAACCCAATCACCATGTACCCAAATATTTTCCCAGCGATTCCAATATGATTCAATATATCTGTCAGATTCTTTCCAAAAACCATTGGCCATACCGACCCAAGGTTTTGTTAGCACTAATTCGCCTACCTCTGAATGAACCGTTTCTCCTTTGAGGTTATAGACGTCTGCTGCCATTCCTGGTAATGGTGCATTAAAACTAACTGGTGCGATCGGTTTAAGCAATATATTCCCTAGGATTCCTCCTGATATTTCTGTGCCACCTGAATAATTCATAATGGGTATTTTACTTTTGCCGACTTTATGAAACAACCAGAGCCAAGGTTCTACATTCCAAGGCTCTCCTGTTGAACCGAATACCTTTAGAGATGTTAACTTAATATTATTCAACCATTGTTCTCCTTGTTTCATCAATACACGAATTAGAGTTGGAGAAATACCTAAATGTGTTATTTGGTGTTTTTCAACCAATTTCCATAGCCTATTTACTTCTGGATAATCAGGTGAACCTTCATACAACACCATTGTACTGTTGTTTAACAGTGTGCCAAATACTAAGAAAGGTCCCATCATCCATCCCATGTCTGTAACCCACATCATTCTTTCATGAGCATTTAAATCCATTCCAAATCGTGCATCAAATGCGGCCTTTAATGGGAATCCGCTATGAGTATGTACGATTCCTTTTGGTTGACCAGTTGTACCAGAGGAATATATGAGCATGAATGGGTCAGAGCTATCCATTTCTTCGCTATCAATAAGTTGATCGTTATCTATTACATCTTCCCATCGTAAATCAACTTCTTTATTCCATGGAATTTCTCTTCCAATTCGATTCACGACGATCATTTTTTCAATTGATTCCGCTTGTTTAATGGCTTTATCTGCCTCTTCTTTCATTTGAATCACTTTCCCTCTGCGAAGGAATCCATCAGCTGTAATAATAATTTTTGCATCACAACCTACAATCCTTTTTGCCACAGCATTTGCTGCATACCCAGAAAATGCAGGGGTGAAAATTGCACCTATTTTACTTATCGCCAACATGGCAATAACTGTTTCAATAAGCATGGGTAAATATAGTGTAATGCAGTCACCTTTTTTTACTCCTAATTGCTTTAGTCCAGCAGCGAAAGAGTTGACTTGCTGTCCTAATTGTTCGTATGTTATTTTCTGAACTACACCGTCTTCTCCTTCCCATATGATAGCTTCTTTGTTTGCGCTATGCTCATCGTGTAACCATTTGTCGATTGCATTGCTAGTTACATTTAATTTTCCTTCAATATACCATGATGGCCATTGAACACCCCTTGTTACATCAAGGACTTTTGAATATGGCTCATACCATTCAACGTTCATTTCTTTTTCTGCTTCGTGCCAAAACCATTCAATGTTTGTAATCGAGTCTTTATAAAAAGAATCATAATCGCTGTAGCCAAGTTTATTCATCCATAAATATAAATTTGTTTTTTTTATGCTTTCTTCATTTGGAATCCATACTGGATGATTATCCATTTCATAACCTCCTCATCTTGTAAGCGCATTCATTAACATATTCTCTATATGTGTGAATATACCTTCTGTTTAGAATTATCAAAATTCCTATTACTAGTTTGTTGGTAATTGATGGTGAACATTGTTCAATAGAATTGCTCATTGTGTGGAAATACATACTATAACTATAAGCTATTGGCTGAAGTAGGAGATGTATATATAGGATGTGAGGTTTGTGACACAGGTAATTTATGTTCGTATGTACAATAAAGTTCAGGCAAAACTAAATGCAGTTATTACAGTTGGTGATATAGCAAAGGTGATTGCTGATGAACACCTTGCAGAAAAGGTCAGGGAAATTAATGTTCATAGAATCAGTTTGCACGACAAAAATTTCCTTGTTGTTGATGTCACACAATTAATCGAGATCATCTTATGTCATCATCCAAAAGTTGAAGTGCAAACTATCGGTCCATCCCAAACGATCATTGAGGTGAATTTAAACCAACGTAAATATCATCCTGTCTTCTTTCTATTTATATGGCTGTTGTTGTTTGTTGGAGCTGCAATAGCTATTATGAACTTTCATGAAGACGTAAGTATGCAAAAAGTTCATCAACGTCTTTACCTAATTATAACTGGGGAAGAAGTGCTTAAACCATTATTGTTACAAGTTCCTTATTCAATTGGATTGGGTCTAGGAATGATACTCTTTTTTAATCATTTATTTAAAAAACGTATAAATGAAGAACCAAGTCCACTAGAGGTTGAAATGTTTAAATATCAATTAGATTTAGATCATTATGTCATTATTAATGAAAACAAAGAGAGCTTGAAAAAAACTGATGTTGAATGAAATGTTTATCATGATATTTACTGGCTTTGCAGCTGGACTTGCAGTTGGCTCAGGGTTCGTTGCATTTCTGACAGTATTAGGTGTAATTCCAAGATTAATGCAACTTTCAAAAACAGAGAAGTATGTTCGAGTGTATGAGTGGGGTGTGATATTAGGTGCTGTTATGGGAGGTTGGATTAGTCTTCATGACAATACGTTTCTCCTACCAATTTTTTTTATCATTCTAATTGGCTTATTAAATGGTGTTTTTGTGGGGCTCTTAGCGGCAGCACTTACTGAAGTACTAAACGTGTTACCGATATTAGCAAAACGTGTGGGAGTTGTTGATCAAATCGTTGTCTTATTAATGGCGATTGCACTTGGAAAGGTAGTTGGTTCCTTATTTCATTGGCTTTATTTTGTTGACTACTGGTAATAGAGCATTGTCTGAATGATGTTATGGATTAATTTTCAGGTTTTTTCGAAAATAGTAATGTTTAGTCTGTATCCTATAATTTCAAAGTGCAAAGGTGCTACGAATGCTAGTTTTTTAACGTGAATTTCTAGTGCGAAAACAACCACCAAGTGCAATAACACTACATTTATAAAATTGTTATAGCTTTACTATGAATGACGAAAGGAAAGAGTTGGATGAACGGGAGTCGTCATGTAATTATTATCACTGATGGAGACGAATACGCTTTGAGAACAATAGAATACATTGCAACGGAAATAGGTGGTAGGTGTATTTCGAGATCCTTCGGTAATCCAACCAAGTTATCTGGTCCTGAAATTGTTCAATATATTTTACATGCTAAACATGACCCTGTCTTTGTCATGTTTGATGACAGTGGATACATTGGTGAAGGTAGTGGGGAAACGGCGTTACAATATGTTGTTAATCATAAAAAAATTAATGTATTGGGAATTATCGCAGTTGCTGCTAAAACCAACTTTACTGAATGGACGAAAGTTGATGTGTGCATCGATAATACAGGAGAACTTACACAATTCGGAGTAGACAAATATGGAGTGAAAGAGTGGGAGGTTGGACGAATCAATGGTGACACAGTGTACTGTTTAGATCACTTGAAAGTCCCAATCGTTGTGGGAATAGGAGATATAGGGAAAATGGCGATGCAAGATCATATTAAATATGGATCACCTATTACACGTAAAGCAGTCGCCCTTATTTTAGAAAGGAGTGGATTTTATGACAACTTCAAAAAAGAATAAAATTCCTATATCAGCTTCACCATCAGAAAATGAGGAATTTTTCAAAACACATTTGGGACTAGAAACAACCTACGATATAGGTGTGAAAAAGATCAAAATATTAAACAAGGATGTCCATATTTATTTCGTAGCTGCAATATGTGAAACTGCTACGATTATGCAGCTCTTAACTGTGCTTATTGAAATTAATGATAGAGAAAGGCAATCCTCAAAAATAAAACAAATCATTGAGAATCGTCTAGTTCACCAACAGGTAAAAGAGGTGGACAATCTAGATGAAGCAGTAGATCAATTGTTAGCTGGCTTAATCTTTGTTGTCATTGAAGGCGAAACAAGTGGGTTTATCGTTGATGTTAGAGGTTATCCAGGCAGAACCCCAGAAGAGCCTGATACAGAAAAGGTTGTTCGTGGAGCACGGGATGGCTTTGTAGAGATGATGGTCGTAAATACGGCTTTAATAAGAAGACGTATACGTGATGAGAGGATTCGCTTTGAAGTTATACAAGTTGGTGAACGTTCCAAGACGGATATATGTATTGCGTATATTAAAGACATTGCTGAACCTGGCTTAATAGAAGTTATTAAAAAAGAGATTAATGAGATCGAAATAGATGGATTAACAATGGCAGATAAAACAATCGAAGAGTTTTTAGTCGCACAAGGATTTAATCCTTATCCACGTGTGCGTTATACAGAAAGGCCAGATATAGCAGCTACTCACTTACTTGAAGGGCATGTCCTTGTATTGGTAGATACTTCACCTAGTGTGATCATTACACCTACGACATTTTTCCATCATGTTCAACACGTAGAAGAATATCGTCAATCACCAGCAATAGGTACGTTCATCAGGTGGGTGCGTTTTTTAGGGATCGCTGCATCTATTTTTCTATTACCATTATGGTTGCTTTTTGTACTTGAACCATCGTTAATTCCTGAAAAAATATCCTATATCGGCCCTGAGGAAAAATCGAACATACCAATTATTATTCAAATCATTATCGCTGATCTCGGAATCGAATTCTTAAGGCTAGCTTCCATACATACGCCTACTGCTCTATCAACTGCTATGGCTCTAATTGCAGCGGTTTTAATTGGTCAAATTGCTATAGATGTAGGCTTGTTCGTTCCAGAGGTTATTTTTTATGTTGCAATAGCAACAATTGGATCTTTCGTAACCCCGAGCTATGAATTAAGTATTGCCAATAAATTATCTAGACTAGTTCTCATTGTCGTTGTAGCAATATTTCATTTGCCCGGTCTATTGATTGGTTCGACCGTCTATTTATTATTTCTTATCCAAATGCGTTCCTTAAATACACCTTATTTATGGCCGTTTATCCCGTTTAACCCAGGTGCTTTTCTTCAAATCTTAATTCGGAGATCTGTCCCTGGTTCACGTGTTAGACCAAGTATTGTGCATCCACAAAATAGAATAAAACAGCAGAAATAGTGGATAAAACTGTGATGAAGATAAGATGAATATAAACACCTTCTTGTGATAAGAACCCACCGCTTGGTTTAGATTATTCTGTGTCTATATGCTTTTCTTGTAATCATCTATTGCGTGCTAGTGGAACTTGTGATAATGTAGTTTTAATTATTTTTAGAATGAAGTAGAGAAAATGAGGGAGTGCAATGTTTTTTCACGGTACTAGTCGAGTTAATAATGAGGGGCATCTAGAAATTGGTGGAGTCGATTCAATTGAATTGGCTAAGCAGTATGGTACCCCCCTGTATATTTATGATGTTGATTTAATACGCAAAAGAGCATCAGCATTTAAAGATACATTCACAACTTTAGAAGTCGAAGGTCAAGTTGCATACGCCAGTAAAGCATTTTCTTCGATAGCTATGATACAGTTAGCAGAAGAAGAAGGGTTATCATTAGATGTTGTTTCAGGTGGAGAATTATATACAGCTCTTCAAGCAGGATTTCCTGTTGATCGTATTCATTTTCATGGAAATAATAAAAGCGTACATGAGCTTGAAATGGCAGTACAACATAACATAGGGTGTATTGTCATCGATAATTTTCATGAATTAACGATGTTACAGGAAATTTGTCTAGCCAAATCAACGAAAATAAACGTTCTTTTGCGAGTAACACCAGGAATTGAAGCACATACACATGATTATATCTTAACTGGGCAAGAGGATTCAAAATTTGGCTTTGATTTACTAAGCGGCCAAGCAGATGAGGCACTAAAACAAGTAACACAATCAGATATGCTTACGATGTTAGGTGTGCATTGTCATATAGGTTCACAAATTTTTGAAACGACTGGCTTTTTACTAGCAGCTAAGAAGTTATTTCAAAAATTACATGATTGGTATAACGAGTATAATTATACTGCTCAAGTGTTAAATTTAGGCGGTGGCTTTGGAATTAGGTACACAGACGAAGATGATCCTATTCCGGCTGATCAATATGTAAAAGAAATTGTTAAAGAAGTTAAAAAATTGGCTTTGCAGTTTAATATGTCTGTACCAGAAATATGGATCGAACCAGGTAGATCTCTAGTTGGTGATGCTGGGACAACAATTTACTCTATTGGCTCTCAAAAAACTGTGCCAAATGTTCGTCATTATGTAGCAATTGATGGTGGGATGAGTGATAACCTTCGTCCGGCATTATATCAAGCAAAATATGAAGCAGCTATAGCTAATAGAATATTAGCTGAAAATGAAGAGGTCGTATCTATTTCTGGAAAATGTTGTGAAAGTGGAGATATGCTCATTTGGGATATTGATCTTCCAACTATTCAAAACGAAGATTATTTAGCAGTTTTTTGTACAGGTGCATACGGGTATTCGATGGCGAATAATTACAATCGTCTACCTCGCCCGGCGGTTGTTTTTGTAGAGAATGGTGAAGCACAATTAGTTATTAAAAGGGAAAGCTATGAAGATATGGTTAAATTAGATATTCCGATGAAAATGAGGGTTAATAAATAACAATAACAACAAAAGGAGGTATGGCAAATAACTTTTTGCCATACCTCCTTTATTATGGAGTTAATATGATTTATTTATCTGTAGGTAAGGTATTACTAAGGGATTAGAGCGTCTACGCATATCTCCAACCACTACCCGGCATACCACTACCAGGCATACCACTACCAGGCATACCACCGCCCGGCATACCGCCACCCGGCATACCACCGCCCGGCATACCACCACCAGGCATACCGCCGCCCGGCATACCACCGCCCGGCATACCACCACCAGGCATACCGCCGCCCGGCATACCACTACCAGGCATACCACCGCCCGGCACACCGCCGCCCGGCATACCACCGCCCGGCATACCGCCACCCGGCATACCGCCGCCCGGCATACCACTACCCGGCATACCGCCACCCGGCATACCGCCGCCCGGCATACCGCCGCCCGGCATACCGCCGCCCGGCATACTGCCACCCGGCATACCGCCACCCGGCATACCACCGCCCGGCATACCACCGCCCGGCATACCGCCACCCGGCATACCGCCACCAGTAATCCAATCATCTAATATTTGACCAATGCCAGATGGCCATTGGTATTGAGTAGTATCCATAGGGGGATAGGACAATTGACCTCCACTAGGTTGGTACCTATAATGTGGGTGAAAAGTATTAAAGTACATATGTCTCGATCCTTTCTCTTAGTATAGATATTTGTCTCGGTTTAATATATGTATCTTAAATGGCAGTGTATAGGTATGAGTCTACAACAACTAACATTCTTTATAGATTTATTAATTTGTTTTCACGAAAACTATAGAACAATAAGAAAGTTGATCTTTTTTTCCTAGCTTGTTTTCTCAACGGGTGATTGTTGCTCATCATAAGTAATATTCCAAACGCTTAGTGAGATCGTGACACCTTATCTTCTATAATTCCATAACAATTATTTGAAACTATTTCTAGATGTCCTTTGTTGCTAATGCGATCAAATGAGCAACCTAAAAATGGCTTTATATTGTTAGTCATTATTGTACACAAGAAAAGATGCCACGAATTTTAGTTTTGTACGTGTTTATTGCTTAGTATGAAAAACAACAATCAATACGAAAACAGCCTTTGTTTTTCATTTGCTGAATGTGATAAGATAGATAATGATTTTACATTTGAAGGAGTGCTTTGATTATGAGTAAAAAAGGTTACATATTAATGAATAGCGGAGAAAAGATTGAATTTGAGCTTCATCCTAATGAAGCTCCTAATACAGTTGAAAATTTTGAAAAATTGGCTAATGAAGGCTTTTATAATGGTCTTACATTCCATCGTGTAATCCCTGGATTTGTTTCACAAGGTGGTTGTCCGCAAGGAACTGGAACAGGTGGTCCGGGTTATACGATTAAATGTGAAACTGAAGGTAATCCTCACAAACATGTGCCAGGTGCATTTTCAATGGCTCATGCTGGAAGAGATACAGGAGGAAGTCAATTCTTTATCGTTCACGAAGCTCAATCTCATTTAGATGGCGTTCATACAGTATTTGGTCAAGTTACAAGTGGCTTAGATACAGTTCTAAATATGAAAAATGGGGATGTAATGAAAACTGTAGAAGTTTTTGATGCGGAGTAATTGATGAAACGTAACAAATGGATTGTGTTTATTATCATACTAATAATGAGCATGATTTGGGGATTGATCTACTGGTTATTTATAGCTTAAGCACGTTTCAATATGCAATACTAGAAAATGTGTGTTATAATATTTAAAACTATAAAATTGAATAAGATAATCCTTCGGGGTCGGGTGAAATTCCCAACCGGCGGTGATGAAGCAATTGTTGTTTCTAAGCCCGTGAGCTGTATATATAATTGGTTATATATGGCTGATCTGGTGAAAAACCAGAGCCGACAGTATAGTCTGGATGGGAGAAGGATATGGCGTGAAGTATATGATTTGCTGTAATCATATGCTGATTTTGTCCTGTTTTAGAACAATGGATAAACTCACAAAATATATCGATAACTCTGACCCTAGGTAATTATACCTAGGGTCTATTTGTTAAACATATATTATGGGCTATGAAAACGTATGGCTTATTTGCTACGGAGTTACGTTCATAATATTTCGAATTATGACTATATTCGGTTTAATTCCCCATCTATTTTCCCTTACCCCTTAAGATTTTCTTGTAACCTACATTGTTGGAGGTATCCCATTTTGAATGACCATGATTATATGAGAGTTGCGCTAGACATGGCTAGAAGTACCATTGGCCAAACAAGCCCGAACCCAGTAGTGGGGGCTGTTGTAGTTAATAGAGGACAAATTGTTGGTCTTGGGGCACATTTGAAGGCTGGTGAAGCACATGCAGAAGTACATGCTATAAACATGGCAGGTAATAAAGCAAAAGACGGAACGATTTATGTGACCTTAGAACCATGCAGCCATTTTGGTCAAACACCACCGTGTGTAGATTTATTGATTAGTAGCGGTGTTAACCGTGTAGTAATTGCTTGTGAAGACCCAAATCCGAGTGTAGCAGGTAGAGGTATAAGAAAGTTAGAAGAAGCTGGTTTAAAAGTTGATGTTGGAGTCCTGCAGGATGAAGCTGAGAAATTAAATAAGGTATTCTTTCGTTATATTAAAAACAACATCCCTTTTGTGACGTTAAAAACTGCTATTAGCATGGATGGGAAAATTGCTACACAATCAGGCGAGAGCAAGTGGATTACTGGAGAGGTAGCACGTCATGATGTGCACAAATATCGTCATCGATATGATGCAATTCTAGTTGGGGTGAACACGGTAGTTGCTGATAATCCTTCATTAACGGCAAGGCTTCCGTATGAAACGAAGAATCCTATACGTATTATATTAGATACAAATTTACGAACACCTCTCGACTCAAAAGTGATTACTGATGGTTTAGCACCAACATGGATTGTTGTAGGAGAGGACTGCGCTGATGACGAGATAGCTTGTTATACTTCTCAAATAAATGTTCGAATTATTAAAATGAGGGATAAACGTATTAATATAAAGGATTTATTACGAGTATTAGGAGGTGAAGGGATAACAAGCCTTTTCGTTGAAGGCGGAGGGAAAATAAACACGAGCTTTTTAAAAGCTGATGTTGTTCAGCAATATATTACATATATTGCTCCGAAGCTTATTGGGGGAGAGTGTGCACCTACCTCTTTTAATGGAGAAGGTTTTGATCGTTTGTACGATGTACCGAAACTACAAATCAAGTCAATTGAGCAGCTGGGAGAAGATATTAAACTGATTGCTATTCCAAAAAATAAATAGAAAGTGGTGATGACTTTGTTTACTGGTATTGTTGAGGAAGTTGGAAAAGTAAATCGATTAACCCATTCAATTGATGCAATTGAACTGCAGATTGGTGCTAGAAAAATATTATCTGATATCCAGTTAGGAGATAGTGTAGCGGTTAATGGGGTATGTTTAACCGTTACTTCATTTAATGAATTTGGTTTTGCAGTAGACGTTATGCCAGAAACTATAAAAGCTACTTCATTAAAATTGTTGAAAAATGGATCTTCAGTTAATTTAGAACGAGCCATGTTAGCGAATGGAAGGTTTGGAGGACACTTTGTATCAGGGCATGTTGATGGAGTAGGCGAAATCATTAGTAAGACTCGAAAGGGCAATGCAATCTATTACGTAATTGCGATAGATGAGAAATTGGCTAAATATGTATTACACAAAGGGTCTGTAGCAGTGGATGGGACAAGCTTAACGATATTTGACGTTGCCGATAAGTCTTTTACTATATCAATTATTCCGCATACATTATCTGAAACGATTATAGGTTCAAAAGATGTCGGTGATATCGTCAATTTGGAATGCGACATCATTGGTAAATATATTGAACATTTCCTTTTACAAGGGTCGCAAATTAGCTTGAAAGATAGCCATAGTAAGATAACAAAATCTATGTTAGTTGAAAATGGATTTCTATAAAATGTTAGCTAAGTTTGTTTTAAGGGTTTTTGACCCTCTTCTCTATAGGTGAGATCTTTCAATTAGGCGGTGAAGAGCCTCTAGCTATTTCACCGATATTCAAGTTCACTTGAACGAGTTCACCAATACACTCTCTGTTACTACTGCTAACGTTTATATATACATTTAGATAAAGCCCTTGGGCTGCCACCATGAAAATTTAGAAATAATGGCAAAGATCACAGCCTAGACCAAGGAATAACAATTTCAAGAAGGGTGTGTAAACATGTTCCATACTATTGAAGATGCGATAAAAGATTTAGCTGATGGAAAAATAATCATAGTTTGTGATGACGAAGACCGTGAAAATGAAGGAGATTTTGTTGCTTTAGCTGAAAGAGTAACCCCTGATACAATCAATTTTATGATAAAACATGGACGTGGGCTAGTATGTTCACCAATATCAGAAGAAATAGCTAATAAGCTTCAATTAAATCCAATGGTATTAAATAATACAGATCCACATGGGACAGCTTTTACTATTAGTGTAGATTATAAGACATCAACAACAGGGATAAGTGCATATGAAAGAGCGGAAACAATTAAGCAGCTTTTAAATGAACATTCTAAAGCGAGTGATTTCAAAAGACCTGGGCATATCTTCCCTCTTATCGCTAAAAAGGGCGGTGTGCTTAGGAGGGCGGGGCATACTGAAGCAGCTGTAGATTTAGCTAACTTAGCTGGGGCTGCCCCGGCAGCGGTTATATGTGAAATAATGAAGGAAGATGGCTCAATGGCACGAGTACCTGACCTAGCTATTGTTGCTGATCAATTCAATTTAAAGATGATAACAATTAAAGATTTAATTAAATATCGTAATCAAAAAGAAAAGTTAGTTAATAGAGAGGTAGAGGTTCTACTACCAACTGAATTTGGTGAATTTAAAACAATTGGATACACCAATGAAATCGATAGCAAAGACCATATTGCATTAGTGAAAGGTAATATTTCTCCAGATCATCCGACTCTCGTTAGAGTGCATTCCGAATGTTTAACAGGTGATGTTTTTGGCTCATTCCGTTGCGATTGTGGTCCACAATTACATGCAGCACTAACACAAATAGAAAAAGAAGGTAATGGCGTTTTATTATATATGCGTCAAGAAGGAAGAGGCATCGGTTTACTTAATAAGCTTCGAGCCTACAAGCTTCAAGAGGCAGGGTATGATACTGTGGAGGCGAATGAAGAGTTAGGATTTGAACCTGACCTAAGAGAGTATGGAATTGGTGCACAAATTTTAAAGGATTTAGGAGTACGTAAAATGAAATTACTTACAAATAATCCACGGAAAATAGCGGGTTTGGAAGGGTATGATTTGGAAGTAATTGAACGTATCCCTATCCAAATGCCTACTAAAAAGCAAAACGAGGCTTATTTAAAGACTAAAAATAACAAGCTAGGACATCTTCTCAATATGTAACGAAAGACCATTAAGGCAATGTTGTTACCATAATAAATTAGAGTTTTGAAATTAAATAATATTTTTCCACCTTAATAAATAAGAAAAAATAATCAAAAAAACTACATTATTATAAATACACGGGAGGTATGTTCTATGATTTATGAAGGGAATTTGATAGGAACTAACTTAAAAATAGGTATTGTCGTTGCGAGGTTTAATGAATTTATTACAAGTAAACTTCTTGGTGGGGCACTTGATGGACTAAAGCGTCACGGCGTAAATGAAGAACAAATAGATGTTGCGTGGGTGCCAGGTGCCTTTGAAATTCCTTTATTCGCAAGAAAAATGGCTGAAACGAATAAATATGATGCAGTCATTACTTTAGGGGCTGTCATAAGGGGAGCGACCACTCATTATGATTATGTTTGTAATGAAGTAGCAAAAGGAATTTCGGCTGCAGGAATTTCGACAGGTTTACCGATTATATTTGGTGTGATTACGACAGAAAATATTGAACAAGCAATCGAAAGAGCCGGAACAAAAGCTGGTAATAAAGGGTGGGAAGCAGCATTGTCTGCTATTGAATCTGCAAATTTATCTCGAGAAATTGTTAAAAACTTTGACGAATAGGTTTAAAAACCTATACAAAATGTATATAATGGTTTGTTAGAATGTATATTTACTCTCTTATAAAAAGAAAAGATTCATAATTACAATCGAACTTTACTTTATTAAGAAGTGTTCAAATTAGGAAAAAGGACTGTGAAAAACTGGTATATATAGCCTAGAGTAATAGTGACTTGTATGTTTGTAATGTTCATGAGGCTGAAATAAGGGTCTACGAGGTTATTTGACAGCCCAATTTCCAAAAGTTTTGAACTCCTTCTTTAAGTGAGTGTTCAATAATAATGAGGGATATTATATGTTAATTCGATACAAAAAGAATTATGAAAAAATTGCAATGGGACTTCTTTCATTCATGCCAAATGAAAAAGACTTAAAAAAGTTGCAGCAAACCATTAAACAATATGAAGAAGATAAGGATAAACAATTATTCCTTTGGAAGGAAGAAGATATTATAGGATTGATCGGTGTGATTCAATCTCCAGAAAAAGGAATAGTTGTGCAGCATATTAGTGTTAATCCATCCCATCGCTATCAAGGGCTTGGGAAAAGAATGGTTGAAGATTTAGCAAAACTATTTCCAAATGATCAATTGCAGCCTACCTCTGAAACTGCTTCATTTATAGAAAAATGTAATATCGATCATTAAATACAGCCATACAACCTTTGTTGTCTCTTTGAAAGGCTCTATTCGTAAACTTGTCGTTTTACGCAAAAGTCATCGTTTGATAAAAGAAAAGATACCCCGAGTGTTAATGATTTTCGTGTTTAGCTCTTATTACAAAAAACAACAATCAGTGCTAAAACAACCTTTGTAAATACAAATTGTTATGTTGGCTATGAAACTTAATTCAATGCATAAAGTGAGAAAACAGCCTAAATTAAAGAAACGCACTAATATAGTGCTTTCTTTTTTATATAGGCTGTTTTTGAATTAAAAGCTTTAACACATATGCATTTATTAATTATTCAAAAAGAGCCTCTATTTTTTTTCTTTCTTTTGGCTAATTGATTAGCTCTTTCTTTAATAACTTCGGTACGATCACGTAAAGTATGTTTATTAATAAGGAAATTATTAGTTAAATCGCTGTTTTTTTCCCATGTCAAGTCTTTTTCATTACATGCATTTTTACATGTAGTTAACAATGATTCATCTTGAATTGGTAAATTAATACTTATATAAGGCTCGTTAGCTATAATAGCATTCAGTTGCGTCTGTAAAGTTGTCAGTAGTGTTTTTTGGTTTATACCTAGCTTTTCGACAGTATCTTTTTGAGCTTCTAAGATAGCAATAGCGTTTGCTATCATTTTTTGAGCACCTTTGAAATTACCTCTTCGATGATGATATAATCCGACAGCAATTTGAATGAACCCAACCCAAACTATATCATTGTCTGTTTGTTTCCAATACTCTTCGAGAACTTCATGGCATTCAAAATAATCACGATCCCCATGGAAATACACTAAATAATCTATATAAGCTTTTGGATACAAGAATTTATCACTCCCTATTTATAAAAGTATCTCACCATTTTTTTGTTAATAGTGTATCATAGAATGTAGCAAAAGCACTGTATAAAAGAGTATTGGATAAAATTTTAGTTTGTTCTATACTATACGTTAGTGTTAAGCTATATAAATACTGAATGAAGTATGATATGTTGGTGGGATGAAAGTGCAATATAATGTGAAAATTGATGCTTTTGAAGGACCGCTTGATCTTTTATTGCATTTGATTAATCGATTAGAAATAGATATTTATGATATACCAGTAGCAAAAATCACAGAACAATATATGTTCTATATTCATACAATGCAAGAGTTACAGCTAGATGTGGCTAGTGAGTATTTAGTTATGGCTGCTACTCTATTGGCAATCAAGAGTAAGATGCTGCTTCCTAAACATGAAGAGGAATTGTTCGATGAGGATGTTGATATCGATATTACCGAAGATCCTCGAGAGGAGTTAATCAATCGCTTAATTGAATATAGGAAATATAAGGAAGCTGCGACAGACTTAAAGGAATTAGAAGCTGAACGTAGCAAAGTCTTTACTAAAGCACCAAGTGATGTAAATGAATTTGTAAAAGATACTAAGGTAAAAAGCCAGCCACTTGATGTGAACTTATACGATATGCTCGCAGCATTTCAAAAGCTATTACGTAGGAAAAAGCTCCAAAAGCCACTCCATACGAAAATAACTCGTCAAGAAATTCCAATTGAAAAGAGAATGGAAGAAATTATAGAAGAGTTATCGTCAATTAAAGGGAGAAAAAGTTTTTTTGATTTATTTCCCTATGAAGATAAAGGGCACATCGTTGTTACTTTTTTAGCCATTTTAGAATTGATGAGAGAAAATGCGATTAATATTGAACAAGAAAAGAACTTTGATGAAATTTTTTTAGCTAGTAAGGTAAGGTGATTTGGCAATGAACATTGTCGAGTGGAAAGCTGTAGTAGAAGGGCTGTTATTTGTCGCCGGTGATGATGGACTGTCGTTAAAGCAAATAGCGCTAGTTCTTGAAATTGACGAAAATATTGCTCATGACATTATTATTGAATTACAGGAAGAATATAAAAATAACAAACGCGGATTGCTTGTTTCAGAAGTTGCAAATACATACCAACTGACGACAAAGAAAGAACATGCAGCCTTCATAAAAAGGTTGGTAGAGTCTCCTGCGTCAACATCTCTTTCACAAGCTGCATTAGAAACATTAGCCATTGTAGCGTACCGTCAGCCGATTACAAGAACAGAGGTAGAGGAAATTCGTGGTGTGAAAACAGAAAGACCACTACAAACATTAATGGCAAAAGCGTTAATTAAGGAAGTTGGTCGTGTTGAAGGCACTGGGAGAGCTATTCTTTATGGCACAACAAAAGAGTTTCTTGAGTATTTTGGTTTAAGAACTCTTGAAGAGCTCCCGCCATTACCAGAGCAAGTTCAAGAGGAATCCGTACAAGAAGAAGCCGATTTGTTTTTTGAAAAATTTCAAGAAATTGAGTAAATAAGTTAGTCATAAATTCAAGTGTCATAATATACACTCTTTTTTTTGTATGTTAAGATGGAAGTAAAATAACTATTTTTTTACAAGATGTTGACGATTGCACAAATGGGACGGTGGGCTGTATGCTAATAAAAAATTGTATTGGTTATGAGCTTGAAAAGGAGAAGCCAAACACCTCAGAAGACTTTTTTAATCGATCTGAGGTAACATTTGTTGAAGATGGTGAAGAAAGAACATTTCATTTGCTATATATCCGTTATTTTGATGAACGCTTGAGTGAATTTACACCCTACAACAGTGATCCTGTTTTTACAATAGGAGAAAAAGACATCCATTTCAAAGATATTGTAGGATTAATTTGTTTACTAAAAAAACCACAATATCTTTCACGTAAACGCGTATATATAAATAATATTAATGAATTTGTAGAATATTTTAAGGATGTACAATTTGAAAAACTTCCAGAAATATTTCAGTCGATTGAATATAATGAAGGATATAAGGTCGATTCAACGTTATTGTTTAGTTAAGAAATATACTAATAATAATTTGGAGGGCTATGATGGGGAACAGTATCGTACAAACACAAACAGTAGAAGTTGAAGAATTTTTAAGTAAAACAGTCAACACATTATCAACGTATTTGAATGGCATAACTATTCATACACTACTTAAAGAAACTCCAGAAAATCAAGTTTATTTTGAAGATATTTTATCAGAAATTAGAAGATTAGTTGTGTATTGTGAAGAAGGGCTTGAAGCTTGTAGAATTGTATTATCAAATGTTCCATTTCGAAAAGCTGCGGCTGAGAAAACACTTTATAAAATATATCATCAATGTATTGAAGAGTTCTTTTCACCTAAAAAAGATTTATGGTATGAAGATAGTCGTTCAGCTTACACAGGGAATAACTCAATTAGATTTCGAGAAGTTCCCCCATCTTCTATTAAAGAACTGTTAGCATCTTTGGAAAAAGGTTTTCAAACGATTCGAGAAGAACTAGAATATTATGAAACTGATTATCATACAAAAATAATTCAATCAAAATAAGCTTGAGGTGGCAATTGCCACCTCTTTTTTATAGTTAACTTTTCACATTAAGCCTATTTTTGAATACGATATGTTGGAGTAGGAAGGGGTGAATGTGTGAACGATACTAATAACTATAGAAGATATATGAGTGATGTTACACAATGGGGAAAGGATGTTTTAGCCCATTTAAATAAGAGTAATGTTCATAATGTTAGTCTACAAGAAAGGATTCAAAATGTAATCTCAGAGGTCCAAGAAAATCTAAATAGAGATAGAATAATTTTAAAAGAGGAAGCAACACAGATACATGATCAAGTGCTGGTCTTACATCGCGAAGTAGCAAACATACCGCAAAGTGAATATAGTAGGCAATCGTTTAATGATCGTGTTCCTATCGGAGAGCATAAGCTTCCACCGTTGCCATATGACTATAATTCCTTAGAGCCTTATATTTCCGAAGAAATTATGCGTTTACACCATGATAAGCATCACCAAAGCTATGTAGATGGACTTAATAAAGCAGAAAAAATGCTTCTTAAGGCAAGGGAGTCAAATGATTACTCTCTTATTTTACATTGGGAGAGGGAAGCGGCTTTTCATGGATCTGGACATTATTTACACACGATATTTTGGAATAATATGACACCGAATAGTAGCGGAAGTCCTCGAGGGTCGTTATTAAAACAGCTTATTTTAGATTTTGGTAGTCTTGAACAATTTGTTCAGAATTTCACAGCGGCAGCCAAAGCTGTGGAAGGTGTAGGGTGGGCTATCGTTGTATGGTCACCTCGTTCGAGAAGGCTAGCGATTCTACAAACTGAAAAACATCAGTTATATACTCAATGGGATACGATACCAATTATGGTCTTAGATGTTTGGGAACACGCTTATTATTTGCAATATCATAATGACCGTGGGACTTATGTGGATAATTGGTGGAAAGTAGTGAATTGGCATGATATTGATGAACGTTTTGAACATGCGAGAACCTTACGGTGGGATCCGTATTAATTGTAAGTAGCTAAAAATTACAAAGTAAAACATCTTCGAACCTATTACTAAGCGTTTATTGATGGATTGAGTCACTAGCGTTTTTCCGAATTTTTAATCATATAGAAGCCTGTCTTGCATACACTTGTATTAGTCCGGGTTCAATACGAGGATAGGCTTTTTTTTATCCTCTCATAGAAAAATCTCGGGAAAAAGGGACGGGGATTTAATGGTATGCATGAGAAAATGTATGACATTTCTATTAATCATTGTTTTATTATTATCAGTTAATCAACAAGCTGCAGTTGCGAATAATAACGTAAGTGCCAAAAGTGCTATTCTTATTGAACAAGAAACAGGTAGAATCTTATATGGGAAAAATGAGCATACAAAGATGAGAATAGCAAGTATAACAAAGATAATGACTGCTATAATTGCTATTGAGTCTGGAAAACTTGAGGACATAGTGGATATTAGTGAAAGAGCAATATACACTGAGGGGTCGTCCATACATCTCGAGCTAGGTGATCAGATAACATTAAAAGATTTAGTATACGGCTTAATGCTTCGTTCTGGAAACGATGCAGCCGTCGCAATAGCCGAACATGTTGGTGGTAGTGTGGAAGGCTTTAATTTCTTAATGAATGAAAAAGCTGCAATGATTGGTATGACAAACAGTGAGTTCTCGAACCCTCATGGCTTGGACGATCACGAAAATCACTATTCAACTGCGTATGATATGGCATTATTAACAAAATATGCAATGGAAAATAAAGCATTTCGTGAACTGTTCGAGACTAAGCTCTACCATCCAACATATAAAAGTAAAGCATGGAAGAACAAGCATAAGCTAGTGACCGGAATGTATTCTTATACAACTGGTGGTAAAACCGGATATACAAAAAGAGCCAATCGTACTTTAGTGACGACAGCTGAAAAGAATGGCTTAGAACTTATAGCAGTTACTTTAGATTCAAACTCGAATGACTGGAACGACCATATTAGTATGTTTGAAACGGGATTCGACCAATATAATCTTATTAATATATTTGGTCAGGATAATTTGGAAATGGTAAAGGATGAGTTTTATAAAAATAAAATATTTGTGGAAAGAGATGTTCTTTATCCTTTAAATAAAGAAGAAGAAAATGAAGTAAATGTTGCTGTTCAGCTTATAAAGCCTCAAAAATCTTGGAAAAAAAATAAAGACGTTCCAACGATTATAGGTAAAGTAGTCATTAGCCTTAGTGATGATACGATCGAAGAAATTCCTGTTTTTTATGATCATGGGAATAGAAAATCGAAAAAGTCATGGTGGCCAATATTTTCACAAGTGTTTGCTATGATTATTGGAGTAAACTCAGATGGTTAATATTATTTGGGTTCTAATGACAGTCGTTGGCATCGTTTTTTCATTGCTAAATGGAACGATTGAACAGGTCAATGAAGCAATATTTAAAGGTGCTAGAGAAGCGGTGACGATTTGTATTGGACTAATTAGCATTCTCGTGTTCTGGTTAGGGTTAATGAAAATTGCCCAAGAAGCAGGGATGTTAGACAAGCTGGGGAAAATTTTCAAACCACTTGTAAGTAGGCTTTTTCCTGAAGTACCTGCTGATCACCCCGCTATGGGTTACATATTATCAAATATGATGGCAAATATGTTTGGTCTAGGCAATGCCGCCACCCCGATGGGGATAAAAGCAATGGAACAGTTAAAAAAGCTAAACGGTGATAAAGATGTAGCTAGCCGTTCAATGATAACTTTTTTAGCAATCAATACATCTAGCCTTACGCTAATTCCAACTACCATTATTGCTATACGAATCACTTATGAATCTTCAAAACCAACTGAAATTGTCGGGACAACCTTAATTGCCACCTTCTTTTCAACTATTTGTGCAATTTTAATTGACCGCTATTTTTATTATAGAAGGTTAAGAAGGGGTGGGAAATGATATGGCCACACTTACATTAGTATCTTTATGGTTCATCCCTTTTCTTATTTGTTTTATCTTAATAGTTGCTACAGTAAAAAAAGTCCCAACGTATGAAGTTTTTGTTGAAGGTGGTAAGGAAGGGATCAAAATTGCATTTTCAATCATTCCATTTTTAGTAGGGATGCTTGTATCAATATCGATTTTTCGGGCATCAGGAGCGTTGGATTATTTTATAGGGATGATGAGGCCATTATTAGAAGGGATAGGTGTACCAGCTGAAATTATTCCCCTCGCAATAATGAGGCCGATTTCTGGAACTGCAGCATTAGGAATGACCTCAGACTTAATTGGCACGTATGGACCAGACTCTTTTATTGGAAGATTAGCTTCGACGTTACAAGGAAGTACCGATACAACTCTATACGTGCTCACAGTATATTTTGGAGCAGTAGGAATTAAGAAAATGGGCGATGCATTAAAGGTTGGTCTGCTTGCTGATTTATGTGGCATCATCGCGGCAATCATCGTTGTAACAATCATTTTTGCTAATTAAGGCGCATCTCAATAGAGTAGCGCCTTATTTTTTTTATTCTGAAAACTTGTGAAAAGATGTTCAAACAAGTAAGATGTTATCGAGGTGAATTTTAATATGGAACGACTACAAAAAGTAATTGCACAAGCAGGAGTTGCTTCTAGGCGAAAAGCAGAGCAATTAATTTTAGATGGAAAAGTACGTGTAAATAATAGCACAGTTAAGGAGCTTGGAACGAAAGTTAGCTCACATGATAAAGTTGAAGTGAATGGGATTCCGATTGAGCGTGAAGAACCTGTTTATTATTTACTATATAAACCAAGAGGTGTTATTTCCAGTGTATCAGATGAAAAACAAAGAAAAGTTGTCACAGACTTTTTTCCTCATCTAAAACAACGTATATATCCTATTGGACGCTTGGATTATGATACATCAGGGTTATTGTTGCTAACAAATGATGGTGACTTTGCAAATATATTAATGCATCCTAAATACGAGATCGAGAAAGAGTATGTTGCAAAAATAAAGGGTATTCCTACTCGTGAAAATGTGAAAAAGCTTGAGAAGGGGATTCGTCTAGATGACGGAGTAACTTTACCGGCAAAAGTGAAAGTTAAGTCAATTGATAAGAAGAAAAATACTTCAATCGTGCAAATTATTATTAGGGAAGGTCGAAATAGACAAGTTCGGAGAATGCTAACGGCGATCGGTCATGATGTAATGAAGTTAAAACGTGAAAAATATGCCTTTTTAGACTTGAAAGGGTTAAATACGGGGGATGCACGTGAGCTTTCTCCTCATGAGGTGAAACAGCTACGCTCGGTAGCGAAGACTGGTAATAAAAAAAATATTTATTAAGTTTATGAATCTGTCACACAACATTCAAAATGTAAACACTGTGAAAAACTTATTTAGTGATATAATGTGGAGTGGATTATACTAGGTAAGTGAATGAGCAAGATACAGGGGGATTTTATATCGTCCCTAGGAGGGGGATTGGGATCATGAAAAAACAGCAACGGTTAATTATGCGAACGGTCATTTTAGTTGTATTGTTGGCGGCCCTTGGATATGCCCTATACTCAAATATATTTATGACAAAGGAAGCGGTTGCAAAGGGAGATCAAGCGCCAGACTTTGTGTTAACAGATTTGGAAGGCAATACTCATCGATTGTCCGATTACAAAGGCCAAGGGGTATTTTTGAATTTTTGGGGGACATGGTGTAAACCGTGTGAACTTGAAATGCCCTACATGAATAATCAATATCAATATTTTAAAGATAAAGGCGTAGAAATCATTGCAGTTGATATTGATGAGTCTGAATTTAGCGTGAAGAAATTCGTCGACAAACACGGATTAACATTTCCAGTTGTAATTGATGAAGACAGCCAAGTGATGAATGCATATGACGTTGGGAATTTGCCAACAACTTTTTTAATAGACAAAGATGGAAAAGTTGTTGATATTGTAAACAAAACCATGAGTGAAAGTGATGTTAAACAATACATGGAAAGCATCATGCCATAGGGAGTTAGAGAAATGGAAAACGTTAAGTGTGAATGTGGACACGTAAATCCGCATGGAACGGTTTTATGTGAGTCCTGTGGAAGGCAGATTGATAATGTTAATAATGAAGAGCAAAAGCAAGTTGATATGCGCTATGATGGTAGCGCAAGGCGTTCACAAACATATAACAAAACGGTAATTGATAAAATATGGAATTTCTTTTCTTCTGTAAAAGTTGGTGTTTGGTTAATAGTTATTACTTTAATAGCTTCAGCATTTGGAACGATTTATCCGCAATTAATGTATATACCGAATACAGCTAAGGCTGATCCAGCAGCATACTATGAATCTCAGTATGGGGTGACAGGAAAATTATATTACGAATTAGGCTTTCATGAGTTATACGGCTCATGGTGGTATTTAATCTTAATAGGGAGTATCGGTATTTCTCTCGTTATATGTAGTTTAGATCGAGTGATTCCATTATATCGTGCATTAAAAAAACAAGGTATTTCAAGACATCATAGTTTTTTAAAAAGACAAAGGCTTTATAGTGAATCTCAACTAAAAGGTAGTGAAAATTCGTTAGCTACAGTGAGAGAGAAGCTATTAAAGAAAAGGTATAATGTCCGTGAAGAAAATGGTAATATTCTTGCTGAAAAGGGCAGGTTCTCACGGTGGGGGCCTTATGTAAATCATGTTGGACTCATCATTTTTTTAATAGGTGTACTCGTTCGATCGGTACCAGGGGTCTATATTGATAAGTCATTATGGATGCGTGATGGAGAGACTAATGAAATCCCAGGTACGTATGGAAAATATTATTTACAAAGTCATGGCTTTAAGTTAGATGTCTATGAAAAAGACTCTGAAAAAGATGTTTTTGAAGATGCGTTAGCGAAAATTGGCGATGGGGTGTTAGCAAAAAACTATCAAACTGATGTTACGTTATATGAGCGTGTTGGTGATTTTATTCCAGGTGCGGAACCGGAGCTTAAAAAAATCAAGGATTTTGCTATCCGTGTGAACGAACCTTTAAAATATGACCATTATGCGTTATACCAGGCAGACTTTAAATTAAATGAATTTCGTGAAATGTCCTTTAAATTAATAGAAAAAGAAAATGAGGATGTAAGCCTGGGTGAATTAACGATAGACCTTCATAACCCCCAGGAAGAGTATGATTTGGGTGAAGGCTATCAAGTAAAGTTATTGAAATACTTTCCTGATTACTATTTAAATAGTAATGGTGAACCTGATACAAAATTAAAAATACCAAATAATCCTGCTTTTGTATTTGAAATGTATACACCTGATACTCCAGAAGGTGAAAGAAGCTTTGTTGCGATAAGGCAAAATATTGAGCCTAATGGGGATAATCAATATAAGATGGCTTTTTCAGGAATTGAAACGGTGAATGTCTCAGGGCTAACTGTAAGGCGTGATTTTTCATTAGCTATTATAGCCATAGGTGGAGCAATATTTATGATCGGTGTTATCCAAGGGATGTACTGGAATCATCGTCGGATTTGGTTCAAGCGTGAAGGGGATTTGATTTATATTGCAGGACATACGAATAAAAATTGGTTTAGTTTGAAAAAGGACATTACATCAATTATCGAGGGTACTCAGCTCGTCATGCCAGTTGATCAAGTTGAAGATCGTAAGAAGCAGGCAAAGGGGGATTAATATGGCAGAATTAAGTAGTAATTTACTATATATTGCTTTTTTACTATATTTAATTGCAACAGTTTTTTTTGGTGGGACGATAGGCAACAAACGCAGTGATAATAAAAAAAACCGTTGGGCACAAATTGGGATTATTATAACGATCTTAGGGTTTGTGTCACAGCTTGGCTATTTTATTTTGAGGTGGATTGTAGCTGGCCATGCGCCAGTCAGTAACTTATTTGAATTTACTACGTTTTTTGGAATGATGTTAGTCGGCGCATTCATTTTTATATATATTATTTATAAAACTAGTGTACTCGGTTTGTTTACACTCCCAATAGCTATGCTAGTTATTGCATATGCTAGTATGTTTCCAACTGACATTTCTCCTTTAATACCTGCGTTACAAAGTGACTGGTTATACATACATGTTATTACTGTATCAGCAGGTCAAGCAATTCTTGCAGTAAGTTTTGCTGCTGGGTTAATTTATTTAGTTAGATCAGTAGATCAATCGAAGAAAAGTAAACGGACGTTTTGGCTTGAATTAATATTGTATAGCTTAGTAAGCACTATAGGTTTTATTACCATTACTAGTGGGTTTAAGGTTTTAGATTATGAAGCGACATTCTCATATGTTGACAAGAGTGAACAGCCACTTGAGGTTACTTATCAACTTCCAGCTTTAGTTGGACCATATCAAGGGGAGCTTCTTACAGCTGGACGCTTTGAGCCACTAATAAGTATGCCTGCAGTTATCGATGCACAAAAATTAAATACTTTACTATTATCATTAATTACAGGATTAATTATATACGGCATGCTGAGGTTAATACTCAGGAAAAGAATTGGAGCTGCATTGCAGCCTATTGTGAAAAATGTTAACTTAGATCTAGTGGATGAGATAGGTTACCGTGCAGTAACGATTGGGTTTCCAATATTCACATTAGGCGGGCTAATCTTTGCGATGATTTGGGCGCAAATAGCATGGAATCGTTTTTGGGGATGGGATCCAAAAGAGGTATGGGCGCTTATTACTTGGCTCTTTTATGCAGCCTTTTTACATTTAAGACTTTCTAAAGGATGGCACGGTGAAAAATCAGCATGGTTAGCGGTAATTGGTTTTGCCATTATTATGTTTAATCTAGTTGCTGTTAACCTAGTCATTGCAGGATTACATTCATACGCATAATCATAAAGACAGATACGCATAAACCTATACGTTAACAATTTCAACTATTAACATTGTCTGAGGAGGACGAGACATATGGAAAGAGAAATTAAGATATTAGTTGTTGATGATGAAGAACGAATTCGACGACTATTAAGGATGTATTTGGAGCGTGAAGATTACGTAATTGAAGAAGCAGACAACGGTAATGATGGTTTACTTAAAGCTCTTGAAAATGACTATGACCTCATTCTTTTAGATTTAATGATGCCTGGTAAGGATGGCATTGAAGTATGTAGAGAGCTTAGAGAAAAAAAGGCGACACCTACAATTATGCTAACTGCAAAAGGTGAAGAAGTAAATCGTGTCCAAGGGTTTGAAGTTGGGACAGATGATTATATCGTTAAACCATTTAGCCCGAGAGAGGTTGTACTTCGAGTCAAAGCATTGTTAAGAAGGTCTTCACCGACTTCTTATTTACAAACTGAAACAACTACAAAAGATGTAATTGTATTCCCTCATTTATCAATTGATAATGATGCACATCGTGTATCTGCGGATGGGAAAGAGGTCAGTCTTACACCTAAGGAGTATGAGCTTCTTTATTTTCTTGCCAAGGCTCCTGATAAAGTGTTTGATAGAGAGCAATTATTAAAAGAAGTTTGGCACTATGAGTTTTTTGGTGACTTACGTACTGTTGATACACACGTAAAACGTCTACGTGAAAAACTGAATCGTGTTTCTGAAGAAGCAGCAAAAATGATCGTAACTGTTTGGGGTGTGGGTTACAAGTTTGAGGTAACCAATGAATGAAACTTTGGCGAAGTGTAGTAGGGAAATTATGGTTTACCATTTTGCTATTAGTTTCATTCGTATTATCAATTCTAACCGTCCTTTTACTCCAGTTTTTTGAAAATTATCATGTCAATGAGGCAAAGAATGATTTAACAAAAACAGCGACCAAAATAGCCTCGATCATGGAAGAATATGATGATAAACAATTAGCACGGAATATTTCATGGGAATTAATTGATGAGATGACGAAAGTCATTATTGTATATGATAAAGATAATTATTGGTATTCACCTGATAGTAATGTACTAGAAAACCTACCAATATCATCGATCTTTAATGATAAACAACTAGCCAGGGTGTTTACGAACAGGGAAGTAATAAGCGAAAAGAAATACTTACATGAAATCACAGCTCCAGTTGATAAAAACAGCCAATTGTTTTTAGTTGCTGCACCTTTAAAAGTTTCTAACGAAGAAAATGGCGCAGTAATTATATATCAGTCATTAAGGGCTGTTGAAGAGACATCACATCAAACAACTAAACTAATACTTTTAGCTGCGGGAGTCGCAATTGTATTAACGACCATATTTGCTTTTTTCTTGTCAACTAGAATAACTTCTCCACTGCTTAAAATGAGAGAAGCAGCGTTCGAAGTGGCAAAGGGGAAATTTGATACGAAGGTACCGATTTTGACAAATGATGAAATTGGTGATTTAGCTACTGCTTTTAATCAAATGGAGCGACAATTAAAGTATAATATGAACGCGTTAAGTCAAGAAAAAGAGCAGTTATCTAGTATTTTAAGCAGTATGGTTGATGGTGTAATTACTTTTAATAAAGATGGCTCGATCTTAGTTTCAAACCCACCTTCTGAGCAATTTTTGCAAGCATGGTATTACGAGCAAGGCAATTTAGAGAAGCCAACAGAAGAGCTACCATCAGAGGTTCGAGAATTGTTTAAACAAGTTGTTTCTTTTGAGAAAGAACAGACGATAGAAATCACATTACAAGGTAGGAATTGGGTTATCGTTATGAGCCCGTTATATGATAATAAATTTGTCAGAGGAGCTGTCGCAGTACTTCGAGATATGACTGAGGAACGAAGGTTAGACAAGCTACGAGAAGATTTTATTGCGAATGTGTCCCATGAATTAAGAACACCAATTTCTATGTTACAAGGATATAGTGAAGCGATCATTGATGATATTGCTAGTAGCGATCAAGAAAAGAAAGATATTGCAAAAGTAATATATGATGAATCTTTACGTATGGGTAGGCTAGTGAATGAGCTATTGGATTTAGCTAGAATGGAAGCTGGTCACTTAAATTTGCATTTAGAAGAGATAGATATTCAACCTTACATTCAAAGAATAATTCGCAAATTTCATGGGTTGGCACAGGATAAGTTAATTACCTTGGACGTGCAAATTAACGTAGTACATAAAACAATTATGTTTGATCCTGATAGGATTGAACAAGTATTAACTAATCTGATTGATAATGCAATACGTTATACTGATGAGCAGGGAACTGTTGTTGTAAAAGTTGATTCTATAAAAGATGGTTTGAAAATTGACGTCAAAGACTCTGGTTCAGGAATTCCTGAGGAGGACTTACCATTTGTCTTTGAACGCTTCTATAAAGCAGATAAAGCTCGAACGCGTGGACGTTCAGGTACTGGACTGGGCTTAGCAATTGCTAAGAATTTGATAGAGGCGCACAATGGAAATATCTTCGTTCATAGTAAAATTGATGAAGGAACTACATTTTCATTCTTTATACCACAATAATAAAATGGACGATTGTGCCATGTTAAGTAATTGATAAGCAGTCAAATTATTCTTGTCAATATATTAATAATCGGGTATTATGAAAAAGAATTTTTAAAAGGGCTCATTTCGTATATGGTGTTACTATTGTTAGTAAATATGCTAGAAATGGATTTATGGCAATTAGTTTTATCCTAAACGTCTTTGCATGAATAACAATAATCAATGCGTAAACAGCCTAAAAATGAATAGTGCTAGGTGTCTTTTCTATTATACTACATAGGAAATAAAGGGAATGTTAAAACATTCTCATAAAGACTTAAAAGGGAATTCTAGTGTGAATCTAGAACTGCCCCCGCAACTGTATTTGTGGACGAAATGATATTACCACTGTATGGAATAATAATATTATACATATTTATTGTTAGCCATATGGGAAGGATCAAAGTAGGATGAAGCATGAGTCAGTAGACCTGCCAAGCACTATATACGTTTTCAATTCTTCGGGGATTGAGTATTGAGACGGTCGAGTAGTGTATTTTTTAGTAACAATACATTTATGATGCCGTCTAACAGCTCATCCAATTCGGATGGGCTTATTTCTATTTAGGCTTATTTCGTTAACATTGTTGTTACCTGAACAACAGAGGATTATAATCATTCTCATCGTTGTATAGAAGAAAAGACAACACGTAACTCTAGTTGTCCTAATACGAAAAACAACAATGAATACGAAAACTGCCATATTAAAAAAGAAGGAGAAAAAAAGATGTTAAACATTAAAAAGTACTTCCCTACTGTCTTTATCGTTATTTTATCATTCATTTTATTAGTAGGTTGTGGTCAAACAGAGGTTAAAAATAATGAAGCTTCTACAAATGTAGAACAGGAAACTAAAGTTGATGATAAAGCAGAGTCTAGCTTTCCAGTAACAATTACGGATGGATTAGGTAATGACGTGACAATAGAAGAAGAGCCACAAGCAATAGTGTCGTTAATACCAAGTAATACAGAAATAGCTTTTGCGTTAGGTTTAGGTGATAAAATGGTTGGTGTAGGTGATTGGGCTGATTATCCACCAGAAGTAGCCGATATAGCAAGGGTTGGTGGAACAGAATTTAATGTTGAAAAGGTGATTTCATTAAACCCAGACGTCGTTCTTGCCCATGCCTCAAGTGCGCATAGCTCTACTGAAGGTCTTCAACAACTACGAGATGCTGGTATAAACGTGGTCGTTGTTAACAATGCAACATCATTTAAAGCAGTTTATGACTCTATTAAAATGATAAGTGTTGTCACTGGAACAGAAGAAAATGCAGACAAGATCATAAGTGATATGACAGAAAAATTGAATCTGATTAAAGAGAAGTCAGCAGAAATTAAAGAAGCTGATCAAAAGGTAGTTTGGATAGAAATATCCCAAGCTCCAGATCTATTTACGACGGGAAAAGGTACCTTCATGCACGAAATGCTTGAAGCAATTGGAGCAATAAATGCAGCAGGCGATCAAGAAGGTTGGCCACAATTTACAGAGGAAGATGCGGTATTGCTTAAGCCAGATGTTATTGTTATTACATATGGGTATTATGTCGATAATGCAGTTGATCAAGTATTAGCGCGTGATGCATGGCAAGAAGTACCAGCTGTAAAAAACAAACTGGTTTTTGATATTAACTCTAATTTAGTAACACGTTCTGGTCCACGTTTAATTGAAGGAGTAGAAGAACTTGCAAAAGCTGTCTATCCTGACATTTATCAATAAAAACCGTTCTCTACCATATATTATTACTGTATGTTTTGTTATATTTTCAATTTTGTTAGGGGTTTCGATAGGGACGTTATCGATCCCCTTTTCTACTATTTTAAACGTGATCTTTTATAGTGTTTTTCATTTAGGATCAATAGAGACGATTGATACAACAGTAGTAAATATTATAATGGCGATTCGCTTACCCCGAGTGATTCTAGCTTTTATAGTCGGATCTTCTCTAGCGATTGCAGGGGCTGCATTTCAAGGGTTGTTAAAAAACCCATTAGCAGACCCTTATACACTTGGAGTATCTTCTGGAGCATCAGTTGGAGCAGTAATTGTGCTTTTTTTTGGTATACATATCCCTTTTATAGGGAAATTTACTTTACCTATATTTAGTATTTCTTTTGCGTTTCAGTCCCTCATACTCGTATTAGTGTTTGCCAGAGCAGTTGAGAAATCCATGTCTGTGGAAACGATTATTTTAACTGGGATTATATTTAGCTCATTTTTAGGGTCTATTATTTCTTTAATGATTGCACTTACGGGTGAAGAATTAAGACAGATCATTAACTGGTTATTAGGTAGTGTAGCGATGAGGGGTTGGGATTATATTAAAATTATTCTACCTTTTTACATGGTAGGCATTGTATTACTACTCGGTAATGGAAGAGAGTTAAATGCATTTTCATTTGGTGAAGAGTCAGCTAAAGTTTTAGGGGTTAATGTGGCAAAACGAAAAATGACCATTTTGGCAGCTTCTTCATTATTAACAGGTGCAGCTGTTGCTGTGTCAGGAACAATCGGTTTTGTAGGTTTAGTTATTCCTCACATAACAAGGCTTCTATGGGGTGCGAACCATGTTCGTCTATTACCATTATCAATGCTTAATGGGGGGGCATTTTTAGTTATTGCTGATTTAATCGCTAGAACAATTATTACTCCACGTGAACTACCAATAGGAGTCATTACTGCCTTAATTGGTGCACCTGTGTTTGCTTATATTTTTATATCGAATCGAAGAGGATGATATTGTCATGATTAATGTAACGGAAGCTAGTTATCATTATAATCAAAAAAAGGTGCTGGATGATATTAACTTCACTGTTAAAAAAGGAGAAATTATAGGTATAGTTGGGCCTAATGGCAGTGGTAAAACAACATTATTAAAATTAATTAGTGGAATGTTACATGCTATTACAGGTGATATAAGGATAAAAGGCCAGTCGATAACAAAATATGAGCAAAAAAAACTAGCGAAAATCATTGCTGTTTTACCTCAAACAATTGAAGCTTCATTTAATTATTCCGTTCAGGAAACAGTTAAATTAGGCCGATATGCTCACCAAACAGGGTTATTTCCTCAGTGGACCGATGAAGATGAGAACGTTGTAAAAAAGTCAATTCAACTAACTGGTTTAACAGGGATGGAGGAAATGAGCTTAGCGACTCTAAGTGGTGGAGAGCGTCAAAGAGTGTTCTTGTCCCGTGCATTAGCACAAGAGCCTGAAATACTCATGTTGGATGAGCCGACTAATCATCTAGATATATCGTATCAAATACATTTGCTAGATTCTTTATCACAATGGTCTAAGACATCAGACTTAACTGTCATTGCTATTTTTCACGACCTGAATCTAGCAAGTTTTTATTGTGATAAAATTCTGCTGCTTAATAATGGAAAAATGATTGCAATGGACGCACCTAATAAAGTATTGAATGAAAAAGATTTAACGAACGTATACCGAACACAATTAACAGTAGGTGAGCACTCTACAGTACCGAAAACACTAATATCACTCGTCCCTAAATTACCTACTTTACCGCAAGAAAATGGGTTAATGTCACAAATATCAATGCACTTAACTAAAGAAATGATTGTTATTCAGACTAAACAACCATTTAAAACACTCTCTTCTTCAATAATTGGTGATGGAATCGGTTGGAAAAGCACCTTTGTAAACCGTCACGTCCACAAAAATTATAATTGTAATAGTCCAAGACAAGATATGACGTCATTTCTTCAAAGCCATAGTATGAATAGTCCTGATTGTATCGGTATGATGACTGCAGCAACATTAGAAGATGTAGCTACGGAAGCGCTTAATGTTAACAATCTTAGCATATTTACAGTCATAACCGCAGGTACCTCAAATGCAGTTGATGTGAGTAGAGCAATGCATAGGGAAGAAGAAGTGGTTTATCCAGGGACGATTAATATGATGATTTTTGTTGATGGAAGACTTACGGAAGCCGCATTTGTACAAGCAATAATGATAGCTACTGAAGCAAAGACAAAAGCGCTCCATGATGAACATATAATAGACCCATTGTCAGCAACTATAGCAAGTGGAACCTCGACAGATAGTATTGTCATTGCAGCATCTCAGACGAAAGAGCTTATAGAATATGCAGGATCTATTACTCAAGTGGGTAAAGCGATAGGGCATACTGTGTATGAAGCGACAAGGAAAGCTATTCAAAATAATAAAACAAGAAGAAGTGGTCATGAATGATAGAGCATATCTGTGCAATTATTATTGCTCTCGGTTTAGATTTTGTAATAGGAGATCCAAAGTGGCTTCCCCATCCAGTTAGAGGTTTTGGCTGGATGATTAGGAAGTGTGATCATGCGTTTAATGAAGGTAAATTTAGAAAAAGCAAAGGGGTAATAACAGTCATAGTTGTTTGTGGTTTTGCAACAGTCATTTCTGCGGCAGTTATATTTTACCTATATTCGTTACATTGGGTCATTGGCATGCTTGTTGAGGCACTTTTTATCTTCACAACAATTGCAACGAAAAGTTTAAAGGAAGCCGCCGTTGAAGTTAAGCTACCTTTAGTTGATAAAAATCTAGGTTTAGCTCGAGAGAAATTAAGCTGGATTGTTGGAAGAGATACGATTCATCTTGAAGAATCAGAAATTGTTCGTGGGGTCGTAGAGACTGTAGCTGAAAATACGAGTGATGGAATTACAGCCCCTTTATTTTTCGCAATACTTGGAGGTGGCCCTTTAGCTGTAATGTATCGAGCAGCAAATACGTGTGACTCAATGCTTGGCTATAAAAATGAAACCTATCGAGAATTTGGTTGGGCGGCAGCGAAATTTGATGATTTATTAAATTTTGTGCCTAGTCGAATTTCTGGAATATTAATGGTTGTTGCTAATGTAGCATTGGCAAAGCAATCATTAAAGGAATGTATGAAACTCTTATTTCGTGATGCTAGCAAACATCCCAGTCCTAACAGTGGTTGGCTAGAAGCGGCGATGGCTTCGATATTAAGTGTTCAGTTAGGAGGAATTAACTATTATAAGGGTGTTGCATCAAATAGAGCGACAATGGGTGAACCCATCGTTACACTGACTGTAAAGCATATAGATAAGGCAAATCAAGTGATGATCAGAACTGTTATTGCGTGTACTATTTTCTATGTTCTAGGAGGGATGTTCATTGAGAGTACCATCACATGGCGCTAACCCTAACAAACTGTACGAGGCATTTAATATCGTACCTCCAAAAAGCATAATAGATTTTAGTGTTAACACTAATCCTTTAGGAGCTCCTATCGCCTTAAAAAATGAATTCAACAAGAGCTTCCACTTTGTCACTGAATACCCAGATATTGAGTCAACTGAACTATATTCGGCTATTTCCCACAGTGAGAATATTCCAGCTTCAAAACTATTTGTCGGGAACGGTGGATCCCAATGTATTTATTTATTATCCCAACTGTTTGCTGGAAAGAAGGTAGGATTACTAGAGCCAACTTTTTCAGAATATCGAACTGCTTGTACCGCTTATTCATGTCAAATTCAATCGATTCTATTAAATGAATTTAATAACTGGCAACCTCAAATTAAGCGTCTTAAAGCTCTCATAAGAGAAGTTGATGTGATGTTTCTTTGCAATCCGAATAATCCTACAGGTACTGTAATAGATGAGGCTATACTACTCGACATTATTGATTATGCAAGGATACATCATACAACAGTCATTTTCGATGAGGCGTTTTACGATTTTTGTGAAACTTCAATTTCAATGATCAAGTATATCAACGAATACAGTCATATTATTATTTTACGCTCACTGACTAAAATGTACCATTTAGCAGGGATCCGATTAGGTTATGTGGTTGCATGTGAAAATATAATAGAACGTTTAAAGACGCTACAGCCACCATGGAGTGTAAACGGGGTCGCTCAACATTTAGGTGTGTTATGCATAAGTGATAAAGCTCATGTTACTAAGACAAAACAATTGGTTGATGAAGAGAGAAGGAGAGTATTCCAACACCTAGCACAGCTTCATTATTATGTTTCTCCTTCGACTGTAAATTATTATTTACTGAAAGACCCCGTATATAATAATCAACAAGATCTGCTAATCTATTTATTGAGGCAAGGGATTGTACCTAGACACACGTATAACTTTTCAGGGCTTGATGGTATGTATATAAGATTAGCTATACGGACAACAGAAGAGAACGACTTTCTGCTTGAAGTTTTAAAGAGGTGGAAGAACAAATGATGATATTTGTCTCTGGGGGTGTGAGAAGCGGTAAAAGCAGTTTTGCTGAACAAGTAGTTGAAGAATTAGCTGATGATTCAGAACAAGTTCATTATATTGCTACGTCAAAAGCTGTGGATGCAGAAATGATTGAACGAATTAGCAGACATAAACAAGATCGAATAGCTTTAAACCGCGATTGGATACTTTGGGAACAACCATACGATATAAAAAAGCTTATTTCTAATTTTTCAAGTAGCAATCTTATTTTAATTGACTGTTTGACGATTTTAGTAGCAAATGAATTGTTTAGAGAAGGGTATAATTGGACGAGTGAAGAATATGGTAAGAAATTAATACAACAGCTTTTAAGCACGTTCTATATGTTAAATGAAAAATGTAAACATATTGTCATTGTATCCAATGAATTATTTTCAAGTGGGGTAGCTTCAGATAAGGGGTCCTATATGTATATGTATGTGCTTGGTAATCTTCACCAAGCAATCGTTCAAGCGTGTGACGAAGCTTATTTTGTTCAATTTGGCATTCCTCAATTAATGAAGAGTAAAAATGAGATGAGGGAATTACGTTGAGAATCATCAATGGCTTTTTATTAGCAATTCAATTTTTTACGACTATTCCTTTTCAAAAAAACATACAATGGGATTCAAAAAGTGGAAGATGGTGTGTCCGATTTATTCCCCTTATTGGTCTTATTTTAGGTGTTTTACTAGCAAGTATACATACGTTATTCCTTAATTACTTTCCGATATCAAACGCGATGATAGCATTATTTCTTATGTTTTTCTCAGTTTTATTTTCTGGTGGACTACATGTTGATGGATGGATGGATTGTAGTGATGCATTTTTTTCGTATAAAGATAAAGATCGTAGACTAGAGATCATGAGTGACGCTAGAGTTGGTGCTTTTGCTGTGATCTCATTGTTATTCTTATTCGGCTTTCGTTATTTATTCATCTTTGAATCTATGGGTTCCTCTATCATAACTATCGCTTTACTAGTTATACCCATCTTATCTAGAACGTTTATGGTGTATTTGCTTGTTACAACACCACTTGCAAAACACGAAGGAATGGCGGCTGCATTTAAAAAGCATCTAACATCAGCTGATAAGTATTTTGTTTATGCTACTGTTATCTTGGTTTTAGTACTACTATACTTCTTCACTCATTTAACCTCATTGCTATTTACAGTAATATTAATGCTCGCATCTTTCTTTCTTTTTTTTAGAGGAAGAGCTTTTATTGTGAAGCATTTTGGGGGCATGACAGGAGATACATTAGGTGCCTTTGTTGAAGGGACAGAAACGGTGTTATGGCTCATTTGTTGGCTTTATGCTTCTTACTACATATTATAATCGAATGAGGGGGAAGTACAATGCATTTTGTATGTGGAGGTGCCTTCCAAGGAAAACGGAAATGGGTAGTGGAAACATATCAGTTACTAAATAAAGAAAGCTGTTACTGGATATGTGGATATGATGACGAGGCAAGTGAAATAAAAAAAGGTTTTTCGATCGTAGTTATCGAAGGAGTAGAAGCGCTAATAAAAAAATCCATCGATCATTGTGTAGATCATCAGCTGCGTAGTTTATGGCAGGAGAAAATTACTCAATGGTTAGATTGGGAGAATGAGTCTGAAGAAAATCTAGTTATCCTTATCGGTACAGATATTACTCAAGGTCTTGTGCCAATTGAAAAAACAGAACGTCTATGGCGAGATATTGTAGGTTGGTGTTATCAAGATATTGTGCAACAATCTATTAGAGTTGATAGAATTTGGTGTGGTATAAGTGAAAGAATAAAATAAAGAGGAGTAGATTACTTTGAAGCTATATACACGATCAGGTGATAAAGGACAAACAAGTATAATTGGTGGTAGAGTGGATAAAGATCATATTAGAGTAGAAGCATACGGAACAGTAGATGAGTTGAATTCCTTTGTCGGACAAGCTATGACTTTACTTAAGGAAGAAACATTCGCTGATATATATAGTGAGTTAGAGAAAATTCAGCACGAACTGTTTGATTGTGGTGGAGATTTAGCTGTAATTAACAATAAGCGGGCTTATAAGGTACAGTATGACATTGTTGAATTTTTGGAGACTCGAATTGATGAATATATTAAGGAGGCCCCTGCACTAGAAAGGTTCATATTACCAGGAGGGTCAGCACCATCTGCAGCCATTCATATTGCTAGAACAGTTGCCCGGAGAGCTGAACGAAAGATTGTGACGTTACAAAAGCAAGATGAAATCAATGATAATGTTTTAAAATATATTAATCGACTCTCTGATTATTTTTTTGCAATTGCACGTGTAATTAATGCTCGTGACGGAGTGAAAGATGTAGAGTATGAACGAAGCGCGATTGTTTTTAAAGAAAGAAAGATAAGGGATGTAAAGAAAGAAGATAAATAGCAAATACCATTAAAGGAAGAATTTACTTCAAAAATTCTTCCTTTTTGTTAAAATGATTAGTGTAGTTATCAAAGACAGGTATTTTTAATAATTGTAATATAATTTGGTTGTAACTTTTTAAGTGAAAGTTACGTCAAATACATTGAAACGGGGGGAAAGAGATGAACACCGTTTTCCAGAACTTCTATGAGAAATATCATCAAGATATTTTTCAATTTTTGTTTTATATGGTGCGTAACAAGGAACAAGCTGAAGACCTTGTTCAAGAGGTTTATATAAAAGTGTTGAAATCATCGGACCAATTTGAAGGAAACAGTAGTGAAAAAACTTGGTTGTTTTCAATTGCAAGACATGTTGCTATCGATTATTTTCGTAAACAAAAGGGCTGGAAGCAAAAGATTATAGACTCTTTTGATTGGCATAAACAACCAGTAAGAGATCAAACACCTCTTCCGGAAGAAATTGCAGTTCAAAATGAGGAGATTCAGCTGATGTACAAGTGCCTTGACAAATGTACTGTCGATCAGCGACTTGTGATTGTCATGAGGTACTTGCAGTCGTTATCTATCTCCGAAACCGCAGGGGCGTTAAATTGGACAGAGAGTAAAGTGAAAACAACTCAACATCGTGCGCTAAAAGTGTTAAAACGATATATGTTGGAGTATGCAGATAAGGAGGGTAACATACATGAAAAAATCACAGTTGAATGAAGAACGGATTGAAGAAATACTTAGGAAGATGCCTTCAATTAAGGACGATCGTGATCCGTTATCCATATATAACCAAGTATCCTCATCTGTAAATAAAAAAAGGAAGGTAATCTGGATTTTACCTAGCTTTGCAACAGCTGCTGCTATGATTATTGTTTTTATACTGCTGCAACCAATAATGAATGACTTTAATAATCAGGCTACCGAGGAGAGCACTGATAAATCTTTAGCAAATGAACAAATACAAGAAGCTACTACTGGAGAACTTCGAGATAGCGTGTCTGAGGCGAAGAAATCAGGAGAAGTAAAAAGTGATGAAGAGGCAAGTGAAAAATCGATAGCGAATGAAACTAATATCATTTCGCCAAAGGTTGAAAATAGTCGTTTTGTAGTGACTGAAGAGCAATTAAATGATAAAACACTCGTTACCTTTGCCATTCCTGATAAGAATATGCAAAATGTTATTCCAATTAGTTATTTAAGTGATACTACGAATCGATCAAGTATTGAATTAATGGAAAGTATGAAATTACAATTACCAGTTGAAGAGTGGGGGTTATCAGAGTTTGCTCTTAACGACTACTCTATAATTGAAGTGAATGATGATAATGAAGTAGGAAAAACGATTATTGTTGATATTCCACAACTAGATCAAGTACAAGATACGGGAACGTCTGAAGAAACTATATTAAGCAAAAGTGTCTCTGAAACATTTAGATGGATGGGTATCGAATCCGCTAAATTCATGTCAGAGGGGCAAGATGTTGAATTTGGTCATACAGATATGGGAGCTGTCAGCGAGATTAAGAAGGTAAACAAGAAAGCATATCTTCTATACCAAGCAAATGAACAATACCCGACATTTTTAACTCCTACTGAAGAATCGTTTAGTAGCTTAAAAGAAGCATTGATAAGTATGACTGTAGTGAATAAGCAGTATAATCTTAAACCTTCTATACCTGAAGGTGTAGAAATTGTAGCTGTTGAGTCTAGTGGTGATGGAACTCATGTTAATATTGAATTTTCAAAAACAACGGCACTAAGTGATTCCGAGCAGTATAGAATAATGATTGATGCAATCATGTTAACTGCACGTGAATTTGATATTCAAACTGTTTCATTTCCTGGAGCAAATATTTCTTCAATAGGTAATGTAGAATTGTTAGCAAAAAATCGAGTACCAGTGGCACCTAATTTAATGGATTTAGACGATTGAGGGATGTTTTTTCATCTCTCTTTTTGTTCTATTTTTGTCCAAGTCCTCATATATAAGATAACGATATATTAATGGGGAGGCTAACAAAAATGTTAGATTTTTTTAGACGCTTATTCGTTGTCTTAATGATAGCTTTCTGTATAGGGTTATTATTTGTAGGAGGGAGAATTGCAAAAGCTGAAGGGTTGTCAATAGAAGAACTTACAAAAAATTGGGTTTGGCCTGCTGAAGGTGAGCTAACAGATAATTTTACTGCTCGGAATGGCAGACATAAAGGTTTAGATATATCTGGCCAAAGTGGGAGTCCTATTATGGCTGCTGCTAGTGGTACTGTTCTGAAATCATATTATTCTAATACATATGGAAATGTTGTGTTTATTAAACATAATAACGGTATTGAGACCGTTTATGCACATATGAAAAATCGTTATGTTGTTGAAGGAGAAGAAGTGAAAATTGGGCAACAGATAGGCGAACTTGGAAGTACAGGTCGTTCAACAGGCCCACATTTACATTTTGAAATACACGTCGGAGAATGGAATTATGCTAAGACAAATGCAATTGACCCCTTATCTGTATTAAAATCTCCTCAACAACAAAATAAGAGGCTGTCTAATGAAGCAATAGCTAGTAATTATAAGCGGTTAATAACCGAAATGGAATTTAATAATGAAATCATTGAATGGCAAACAATTGATGTTGAAAATGGTGAGCGGTCTTCTGAAATAATTATTGGAAACCAGCTACTAAATTATGAAGATGTGCCTAAACCTGATAAGAAGATTACTGTGAAAGTTGAAGAAAATGATTCTCTTTGGAAAATTGCTTTAGAACATGAAGTTGCGATTAATTCTATTAAACAATGGAATAATTTACAATCGGATATCATTCATGTTGGCCAAGAGATCGTACTATATCCTAATAGTGAAGAAGTGTATATTGTAAAAGAGGGCGATTCCTTACCAGCAATAGCAGCTAAGTTAAATGTGACAGTTGACGAAATTAAGAAGTCAAATCAACTTACGAAGGATGTCATTTATCCATCCCAAGTGTTAGTCGTTTCAGGAAGATAACGGTTTATATCCTAAGACTGTTTTAGTATGGAAAAATAAAAAGGAATCTTTTTTCCTCGTTAAGTTAATGGTGCATTATATCTCTCAAAGTCGTTAAAATATATTGACAACAGCAACAAAGTTTTCGCAATGCGTTTATACTAATAATGTTATTGTTGTCCCGCGCTCATTGACAGGATATAATGAGAAAAAACATGCGGGAGGAACAGTCACATGCTTACAGATTATCATAATCATTTAGAAAAAGGTACATTAACGATCGATTATTTAAAGCAATTTACGGATGAAGCAGCTAAGAAAAAGATTGAACATTTTGGTATTTCAGAGCACGCTTATCACTTCTATCAAACAAAAGATATTTTGAGTAATCCTTGGGTTGATGAGCGCCGTTATTATGATATGGATGATTATGTTAAGCTATTTCATGATGCGTGGAATGATGGAATTGATGTGAAAATGTCTATTGAAATGGATTATACACCTAACAAGCATAAAGAAATGGAAGCTTTTATACAAAGCTATGATTTTGACTACGTAATTGGTTCGATTCATTGGGTAGGTGATTTCGGTATTGATTTGGCTGAATATCGCAAAGAATGGGACAGAAGAGATTTATATGATACATACCGAAAATACTTTGATCAAGTTGTGACGTTAGCACAGTCAAATTTATTTGATATCGTCGGTCATTTAGACTTAGTAAAAATTTTCAAATACGTACCTACTGATGAAGAGTTTCTACTTGAACAATATGATCGTGCTACATCGGCTTTAGCCAATTCTAAAACATGTGTGGAAATTAGTACAGCGGGTCTTCGTAAGCCTGTTGGGGAATTATATCCTGACCCACGCTTATTAACTATGTGTTTTGATAAAAAAATTCCAATTGTACTTTCATCGGACGCTCATGTACCTGAAGATGTTGGGCGAGATTTTGATCAGGCTATCAAATTAGCAAGAGATGTTGGATATAAAACACTTACAACCTTTCAAAAAGGTCAGCGAAAAGAAGTACCACTAGGCGATTAATCGTTGTTGCGATAACGTGTTTCACGAGTGAGATCAGGTCCTCAAAAAAAGAAGGAGCGTATGCTCCTTCTATCATCTATAACATTACAGATCTATTTTTCTTATAGAAACGATATCATCAAGAGTAGCTAGTGTAGCTATCATTTCTTCATCAAGCGGTTTATCAAATGATAGCATCATTATCGCTTCTCCACCAACCTCTTTTCTACCAACTTGCATAGTTGCAATATTGATTTCAAGGTCACCTAATATTTTACCAACTCTACCAATGACACCTGGTTTGTCTGTGTGTTGTATATATACTAGATTTCCAACAGGATGAAAATCGATTACAAAACGATTTAAGCTAACGATCCTTGGACCGTAATCTTTTATATTCGTACCTTTAATTTCAAATGACTTATCTTCACCATGAACGGTTACAGTTATACTATTTGAGTAACCATTTGTATCAGAAATCAGCTTTTCACCAACAGTAATACTCCGTTCTTTAGCAATCATTGACGCATTAACTTCGTTAACAGTGGAATCAACTCTTGGTTTGAAAAATCCAGATAATAAACTTTTAGTAATAAAATCTGTTTCTAAGTCTGCAACACTACCTGAATAGGCAACTGAAATTTCTTTTACAGGCTCATGCATACATTGCGATAATATCGTTCCCATTTTTTTCGCCAATTCATAAAAAGGTTTAATTTTGTCAAATACGTCTTTTGAAAGTGTTGGTAGATTAATAGAAGATGATACAGGTTGTCCTTGTAAATATTGAACAACTTCTTTTGCAACTTGAGCTGCTACGTTCAATTGTGCCTCTTTCGTTGAAGCACCTAAGTGTGGAGTTGTTATTACTTGCTCTAGTTGTATTAGCTGAGGGTTGGTCGGTGGTTCGACCTCATAAACATCAAGTGCAGCACCTGCTACATGGCCATCTTTTATAAATTGTACAAGGTCGTTTTCATTAATGATTCCGCCTCTCGCACAATTAATAAGGTACACACCTTTCTTTGTTTTAGACAAATTTTCTGTATTAAGGAGATCCTTGGTTTCCTTTGTTAGAGGCGTATGCACTGTTATAATATCAGCTGTTCGTAATAATTCGTCGAGAGAAGATGATATAACACCCATTTTTTCGGCACGTGCCTTCGTTAAAAACGGATCAAATACTTGAACTGTCATTCCAAAAGCTTTCGCTCGTTTAGCGAGTTCACTCCCTATTCGACCTAAACCAACGATTCCTAGATTTTTACCGTACAATTCAGTTCCAACATAAGAGGATCGATTCCACTCCCCAGATTTGACTGTTGCATTTGCTTGAGGGATATGCCTCATTAATGATGCCATCATAGCAAATGTATGCTCAGCAGTAGAAATAGTATTACCATCTGGAGCATTAATAACAACGACACCATGTTTTGTTGCAGCATCTATATCAATATTGTCTACTCCAACACCTGCACGGGCAACGATTTTTAAGTTGTCCATTTTTGCTAATAGGTCGTTCGTAACCTGTGTACCACTTCGAACTAACAATCCATCAAATTCATGTAATTCATTTTCAACTTCACTAGCTTTCTTTTGAACAATCTCCACATCATTTGACTGCAATAATGGGGCTAATCCCTCTTCACTCATTTTGTCGGAAACAAGAATGCGATACATGTAAGAATCCTCCTAAAGTTCTGGAATGTGTATAAATTTCTGATAATTTACCATAATAAAGTACCCATGTCAATGGAATAAGAAATAGTCAAAAAATTGAAAGCGTTTTATTAAACAAAGCTTTATTTTCACATGTAAGGAACTAATATAGAGTACACATAGAGCTTTTTATAATACGTAGATTTATTACTAAACTGAAATGTTTGAATTAAAGATTTTATGATTCACAAATAAGGTCATATGAGGTATAATAATTGGTGTATAAAAAATTTAATAGGTCTATCTTCGGGGCTGGGTGAAATTCCCGACCGGCGGTGATGAGTGATTTTTTTAACATATTCAAGCTCTAAGCCCGCGAGCTATTCATAATAGCAGGATCTGGTGTGATTCCAGAGCCGACAGTATAGTCTGGATGGGAGAAGATGGAGGTTCTAGCTACGTCTTAAGGTTGTCCATACCTTTTTGTAAGCTTTATTTGTTATGTGATCAAAAAGGAACTGGCAAGTATCAAGAATACCCTTAAGTGCAGCTTATTAAGTATACCTTTCATTCAAAACCCTCATGCCTCTTGCATGGGGGTTTATTGTTGGTATCGAAAAGAACCTTTCCGCTTTTCGTGGGGTGGACTGAAAGACGAAAAGGAGAGAGGAACATGGGAAGACAGAACAACGTTAGAAAATTAGTTACAGTAGGGGTGTTAAGCAGTATATCATTTATTTTAATGATGCTTGATTTCCCACTGCCAGGAATACCACCGTATTTGAAAATCGATTTTAGTGAAGTGCCAGCTTTAATTGCAGCCATCGTTTTTGGGCCAGCAGCAGGAATTACTGTAGAGGCAATTAAAAATATTTTACATTATTTCTTTATGAGTAGCGCAGTAGGTGTACCTGTAGGGCAAGCAGCTAATTTTATTGCGGGATTATTGTTCATTTTACCCGTTTCATATATATACCGAAAATATAACTCAAAAACTGGTTTAACATTTGGATTAATTGTAGGAACGATTGTAATGACGTTAATGATGGCGGTTTTAAATATGTTTATTATTTTACCAGCATATACGATGTTTTTAGGTTACCCTGCCATGTCCAATTTAGAAACAATGAAATTAATTGCTGTTGCATTCATGCCATTTAACTTGATTAAAGGAGGAGTTATAACGATCGTATTTTTACTCCTTTTCACAAGAATGCGTACTTGGTTAGAACAACAGCAAAGAGCATTGCATAATGCATAAGTAAAAAGCCCTCTGACTTGTCAGAGGGCTTTTTATTATGCTATTCAAATTTTAATGCATCGCCATCAAATGCTTCGTCTGCAACTTTGATTGAATCTGTAGGGCATCCTTCAAGTGCATCCATCATATCATCTAATAGAACATCAGGAATTTCAACAATTCCTTGATTATCGTCTAATGTTACGAATGCAATACCTTCATCATCATAATCATAAATATCAGGTGCAGCTGCTCCACATGCACCACATGCGATACATGTTTCTTTGTCAACAATTGTGTACTTTGCCATCAAAATACCTCCCAAAGTTATCTATTAATAAATTAGTTCCTCATAAAATGGAAATGAGTTGCTCATTCCTATTGTAAAACTGTTTTAAAAACTTTTCAATAGAAAAGTCATTGAGAATACTTATCATATAAGGCTTTCTAGCTTGTTAAATAAAAGTCATAATCAGTAATGAAGACGTTTTTTATAGAGGTTTGACGAGAATAGTTCACATTACTTCTTCAATATTTGCTAAAATAAATATATCTATTCATTTTGAGTTTATTTATCTTAAGGTGATCATATGAAAACTCTCAATTATTTTTCTGTAGTAGTTTTATACTGTCTTAAGAAATTGAAAGGTGAGCGATCTGTTGCTGCCGTGCACCATCTATTAAAAGGCAAAAAATCGTCACAAACAATTCATGATGGTAAGCTATACCAATTATCAAATTTGTTTTCGGTCTTACCGGATCATTCCATACACGAAGTTACAAAAGCTGTTCATTTATTAAAAGAACAAAATTACATTAGAGAAATTGAGAACGATCATTATGTCGCAACAATAGCTGGTGAAAAAATAGTTGCACAATATTTATTGGAAAGTCCATTTCCGGAAAAGCTTGACGGTTGGAAGTATAACAATGTGGCTAGTCATTTTTGGAAAAGACTAACCTTAATTGTTCAGGTGCTCTCAAATATTTCTTATAAAAATCAGCAATATACACCTATTCAGACGAACGAAAGTGTTCAAAAATGGGTCAAGGATTTTTTCAACCACTTTCAAGGAAACAAATTAGTGCTGATAAATAATATAGTTAATGAATTAGAGCTATTACTTTCCATGTTGTCAGAAAAAGAAGCGAACCTTTTTGTTCTTAGGCTATCAAGTTTTGACCGCATAGGCCTGACATATAAACAACTATCAACAATGTATCGTGAAGATGAAACGTATATTGTTCTTACTTTTCAAGCTATATTACACGAAATGGTTAATTTAGTTGAACAAAACAAAACTCAAGTGCCTATTTTAGCTAAGATGATTGTTGATATTAACTTTCCATATCCACTAACAGTTTCTGCTCGGAAAACGCTAGCTTTAATTAACAACGGGAAATCAATAGATCAAATTTCTAAAATAAGGGATTTAAAAGAGAGCACAATTGAGGATCATATTGTTGAGATTGCCCATAACATTGAAAATTTTAGTATAGAACCGTTTATTAATACAAATAAGGTAGCACTCATTCAAGCCCAAATAAGGGAGTTGCAAACGAATCAATTAAAGCTTATTAAACAGGCATTAAATTCAACCTTTTCATATTTTGAAATTCGTCTTGTTTTAGCTAAAAGTGGTGGAGTAAATGAAGTTGGAAACACAATTAAATAACCGATTTGGATATCAAACATTTCGAACAGGTCAAAGGGAAATCATTGAGGATATATTAGCTGGAAATGATGTTGTAGGGATGCTGCCAACGGGTGGGGGGAAATCAATCTGTTACCAATTACCAGGTTATATGTTGAGTGGCAGTATTATAATCATCTCACCATTAGTATCTCTAATGGAAGACCAAGTTCAACAGCTTAGGATGAATGGTGAAAAAAAAGTAATCGCACTAAATAGTTTTTTACGAACGGGTGCTAAACGCCTTGCTATTAGAGATATAGCTAGTTTTCGCTTTATTTATATTTCTCCGGAAATGCTGCAATTACCTCATATAATTTCAGCGCTAAAGAACATCAATATTTCACTATTTGTTGTAGATGAAGCCCATTGTATATCACAATGGGGACATGATTTTCGTCCAGATTATTCTAAGCTAGGTGAAATAAAAGAATTGTTAGGAAATCCAACTTGCCTGGCATTAACTGCAACAGCAACAAACGAGGTAATTACAGATATTAAAAGATCTTTAAACTTACATGATGCGAATATGCATATTTATTCTGTAGACCGCCCAAACATCGCTTTATTAGTTGAAAAAGTTAATACCATTGAAGAAAAAATCGACAAGCTCCTACATTTCATTCGTTCTCTGAAGGGACCAGGAATCATTTATTTTTCTAGTAGAAATTGGACTGAAATAATAGCAGAAAGATTATTAAACGAAGGAATAACTGATGTCGCTTATTATCATGGTGGTATGGACCAAGAACAGCGTATGTTAATACAACAACAGTTTCTCCACGATCAATTACATGTTATTTGTTGTACGAGTGCATTTGGTATGGGTGTTAACAAACCTAATATCAGGTTTGTGATTCACTTCCATTTTCCAAGCCAATTTGAATCTTATGTTCAAGAAATAGGTCGTGCGGGGCGTGATGGTAAAAATAGTATTGCAATTCTACTTCATACCGTTGGTGATGACAAATTACAAAGAAACATTATCGAACATGAGTTTCCGACAGTTAAGCAGGTTGGCAAAGTAGTTGATTACTTAGATCAGACAGGGAAGATAAGTAGCGTTGCCACTTTTAATAAACAACATGATATAAACATCATAGACAAATATCATTTGACAGAAGTACAGTGGCGATTATTAAAGCATCTAATCATGCAGCTTCCAAAGTTGATGAATAGTCATGTCGATAAGGGTGAAATCGTCCGTGTAATTTATGAAGAAGTACAAAGAAGAATTGAAGAGAAATACTCGAAGTTACATAAAATGCTGGAATGGATTGAATGTAACGATTGCCGAAGAGAACATTTACTGGCATATTTTTGCGAGAAGCTAGAAAAGAAACCCCCTAGTTGCTGTGATAATTGCTCATTTCAAATAAACAATTTTTATCAAAAATCTGAGGTTACAAAGCCTAAACCATTTCATTGGAGGAATGAGCTAAATCGAATGTTTAAAGTGAGTGAAAATAAATGATAAATAATAGGCAACAACGTTTATTACAAAATATGGACGATCGTGAAATTTTATTTCATTTGTATGCAACACAAACATTAATGATTGTGGCCGCAATTATTTTTGGTTTTTTTCTATTTCCAGATTTCAAATCATTCAAAGAACTATGGAACTTATTCGATTTCCGAATCATTTTATATGGTGGTGGAATAGCGTTATTTGTAATTATAACTGACTTGCTATTTATGAAATATTTACCAAATGAGCTAATTGATGATGGTGGACTAAATGAAAAAATTTTTCAGCATCGAAGTATACCGCATATATTCTTTTTAACTATCGTCATTGCCTTCTCAGAAGAGCTATTATTTAGAGGTGTTATACAAACTCATTTTGGCATTGTAGTTGCTAGTGTAATATTTGCGCTTTTACACTTTCGGTATCTTCAAAAGTGGGTTCTATTCACTTCAGTTATATTTTTAAGCTTTTTATTAGGATATATGTTTTTAAAGACAAATAACTTATTTGTCACAACCTTTGCACATTTTTTAATAGATTTTATATTAGCCGTTAGATTGCGACTAAATTATATAAGTAGCAAAAGACATAGTAAGAGGTGACAGGTATGTCTAATCAGAATGAAAAGTTGCATGATCAAGCTGAAGAATTAAGGGACAGGATTGCAAATGCTGAAGAGGAAAGTTTAGAAAAATCAGTGTTGCCTCCGAGAAGTCAGGTACATAAAGCAACAAAAAAGAAAACGAAATTTCGAATTAAATACCCGATTATTCGTTTATTAGCTCTGTTTTTTATCTTATTGCCCATTGTAATCCTTAGTATTGCATACCGACACGCTAATAATACTATAGATACAAATAGTAAGGGTCCTGTGAAAGTGAATATCCAATCCCCTAACAGAGAGAATGTGGAAGACGAAGAAACCTTTCAGCAACCTAATCCAATAGAAAGTGAAAGTGTTGAAGAAGACACCAACACTAATCATGCATCTAGCGAAACGAATATAGAAAATGGGGTCGAACAAGAGACCGAAATAATAGATAGTAATTCTTACATCATACATTATGTAAAAAATGACGAAACGTTATTTAGCATTTCAATGAAATATTTTAATAGTCAATCTGGAATTGAGATCATTAAACTAGCAAATAATATACAAGGAAATAGTATATTTACAGGGCAGAAACTTCTTATACCTACGAGACAGAACGAAAGCAAATAAGTGTGCTTTCGTTTTTCTTTGACGCGTTTTTCACTTTTTAACTGAGTGAAACGGTAAATAATGTTTAGTTCCATTGAATATTTCTCTTTGGGCTCATGTAAGCATAGCTACTTACAGAAGAAAGTGCATATTAACACGCTTACTAGTCAGGAAGGTAAGGTTTATTGCCTCTTTGGTTTGTCTAGCTATTCTGAGCCTTTTAAGTAGCTCGTTTCAAACCATAAAGGATAAAGCGCCTTTATGATTTGAAACTCCGGCATGTTAATATAGTAATGGCATAATACGTTGTCCAAGTTAATAGAATAGGAGTATAGTAAGCTGGGGGTGGTTATGATTGAGGAGAAAATAAAGCAATTACATACAAATACAGATCAAGTTACAAAACAATTGCTTCAGCATCTCGTTGATAGAAAACGTAAATTTGAACTTCTGAAACAAAGAGTGAAGCTACTACAGTATACTTTACTATTTCTGTGCATCATATTCTTTCTATATATTTTATTTTTCATTGTACAGCCATTTTATTATTCTACGAGTAGGATCATGTCTACCTTCTTAGGAGATGAAATTCATTTATTCGTATTGCTCACCATATTTTCCGTGTATGGTACAATTCTTTATTATAAAAAGAAGGTTGACAAAGCTGAGAAGGAATTTCATGATTTACGTTGTGAAGTGATAAGAAAGAGTATTGAACTATGGCCACAACCTATTAAATGGCATGAAAGGGAGCGAGTTTTTGATTTAATGCAGACAGAATATGATATAAATTTATACCATGAAAGTAAATAGCTAATGAGTTAAAGTCATTAGCTAAAAGAACCTCTTTTGATCTTTTTCCTCTTTTAATATTTCTACAGCCTCTCGAAAACGTTGCGCATGAATAATTTCTCTTTCTCTCAAAAAACGTAATCCATCATTCAAATCAGGATCGTCACTTAAATTGATAATCCATTGATAAGTTGCCCTAGCTTTTTCCTCAGCTGCAATATCTTCATATAGATCAGCAATCGGATCACCTTTTGCTGCAATATAGGATGTCGTAAATGCATCACCACTTGAGTTTTCGTAAAACAAGGCTTTTTCATGGTTTGCATAATGTGAACCTAAACCAGCTGCTTTCAATTGTTCAACAGTAGCGTCTTTTGTAAGTTTATAAACCATCGTTGCAATCATTTCTAGATGGGCAAATTCTTCAGTACCAATATCGGTTAATAAACCGATAACTTTATCAGGAATCGTATACCTTTGATTGAGGTACCTTAGTGCAGCAGCGAGTTCTCCATCTGCACCACCGTATTGTTCAATGAGGTACTTTGCAAGTTCTGGATTACATGTACTAACCTTTACTGGGTATTGTAGTTTTTTTTCATATATCCACATATCGTAAGAACACACTCCTTTTAACTTATGTCATTTGTTATATTTGCCATGGCCAAGGAGATTCGTTCCAATTCCATGGGTAGCCAGCATAGCTATTTCCATATTGTTGCAAAGGACCGTAAATAGGCTCAAGTTGTTTTGTTACTTGGTGTTTTTTTGTTACATAATGATTGAATTGTTGAATTGCTTCATAGTCTCCAGGGTGTGTATCTAAGTACAAAGATAATTCAAGGAGCACAAAATCTATCGACTGCAGTTCCTCCATCAGTGAATAAAATTGTTCGGGTAATTGTTTATTCATTGTGATTCTCCCCGCTCTTCTACCTCATTTGGACCATAGTATGGATCATAAAAGATAGGCCATAATGTTCCTTTTCTTAATGCTTCTTTTGCTGAATATTGTGGTAGCCGGTTTGGTTGGAATGTTATATATAGATTAGGTGGGGTAACGAAATATTTTTCGTATATGGGGTTACACGGATCATGTGGGCTAATATACGGATGATATGATTTTCTAAAAGTAACCATTGATAACCTCCCTGTTTAAATTCTTTTTCAAAGTATCATTCCATTTTTATGTTTTATTTTAAGGTTTCATGCCCACAGAATAAAAAAACATATACTTATAGGAGGAAAACTATTTTCTTTGTAGTATAATATATTATAGAGATAATATAGAATAGAGGTGTTTTTTATGTTTGTAAAGAGCCTACTTATCCCAAAAAGTAAATGTATATCGGTAGCTCATGATGAGTCTATCCAAACAGCTTTGAAGAAATTAAATGATCATCAGATTGATGCACTACCTATCGTAATGAACGAAAGTTATGTTGGTACCTTAACCCGATATCAAATATATGAAAGTTACTTTCAATCAACGTATAGCAAAGAAGAGTTTTTATCGAAAACGACAGCAAGTGAATTAGCTACTCATCAGGATACATACCTAGAAGGTGAAGAGGTTTTTGAAAAGACGTTAGTCCAATTAAAAGATTTTCCTTTGCTAGCAGTTGTAGACGAAGATAAAACATTTTTAGGGATTGTCACTCGTTATGATGTATTGAAACAGTTCCAAAGTGCATTTGGCATGCAAAAACCTGGTGTTAGAATTGCGTTTTCATCTGTAGAAACTGAAGGAAGAATAGCTAGGTTAGCAGAAATAGCAAGGAGTTTCCATGAGCACATTATTTCATTGGTCACTTTTGACGAGACAGATAAGTTAGTTCGAAGAATTGTCATGAAAATTGAAAAAAAGGACAATATTGATAAATTTGTTGCGAAGTTAGAGCAATCTGGTTTCCGCGTTCTAGATATATACGAAGACTAAGCCTTTCTATGTTCATGATTTAATCCTTCCATACATAAATGTAGTATGGGGGTTTTTTTTTATGTTAATGAAGATAATGAGTTTAATTACCGGTTTTTTATGTGGCTATGTCTTTATTCGTTGGATTCCAATTGAATCTCCAGTGACTTTGTCAGGACTTTTAAACAACCTTATATTTGATCCGTTAAAGTTCATTGCTGCGATGATCTGCTTTTTTGTAGGTTTTATTTGTAATGCCTTTTTAATAAGAAGTGCTATTGAACAAACTTATTTAATCTTCAAAAAAAATAAAGTTTCTTTTCTTGATATTGCTTTATCCTACGCGGTTTTACCTAGCTTTTACTTGTTATTTAATATGGGGTACTGGCAATCATTAATTTATTTATGCTTTGCTGTGATTTATGGTATGATCTCAATAGACTTGAAGAGGAACTCAGTTATTGAGCTAAATCGTTAGGGAGGAAACATGATTTTTTTTGTTATCACAATAATTTTATTAGGATTTTTAATTAGCTATATGTTTTATGAGGCGTTTCAAAACAATGTGAGAGAAATTACTCTTGAATTCAACACCTTTCCTGCTAGCATAGATTCATTTAAGATGTTTTTTATTTCAGATATTCATCGTAGAAATATTGCTGACGAGATTATTAACAAAGTTAAAGGGGAAGTTGATTGTGTAGTCATAGGTGGGGATTTAATGGAGAAAGGTGTCCCCTTTTCTAGAGTAAAGGCTAACCTTCAGAAATTAAAGGAAGTCGGACCGATTTATTTCGTATGGGGAAATAATGATTATGAAGTTGATTATCACCAATTAGATGCCTTACTCCTTGATTACGGAGTGAAAATATTAGACAATACAGCGGAGACCTTAGAATCGGCACAAGGTGAAAAGATTATTATGATTGGTGTCGATGACATGACATATATGCGCGATCGAGTTGATCTAGCACTATTAGACGCTGAGCAAGATGGGTTTAAAATTTTGATAAGTCATAATCCAAAGATTATCCAAAAAATAACGATGGAAGATGACATTAAACTGATTTTGAGTGGACATACTCATGGGGGGCAAATACGTTTTCTTAAATGGGGACTTTATGAAAAAGGCAAATTAAGAAAGGTCGATTCAACCAATATACTCGTTAGTAACGGCTATGGAACGACAGGTTTACCTCTTAGGCTAGGAGCTCCTTCTGAAACACATCTTATAACGTTAAAAAAATGTGATGAATGAACGGTAGGTATTATTCATACATGAGGAAGAAACTTGCTTAATTAATGACAAAATGCTTGTATTTATTATATAAAACATTGTAAACTGATAATTAAATCTAAGAACCTTTTGTTCGATTGAACATAAACTATAAGAAACTTGAGGATGTGTAGGTGGGGAGAGCTGATTATGAGACTCGAGCGTTTGAACTACAATAAGATTAAAATTTTCCTAACATTTGATGATTTAGTCGATCGTGGTTTGACAAAAGATGATCTATGGCAGGATTCTATAAAAGTCCAGCAATTATTCCGTGACATGATTGATGAAGCAAGTGAAGAGCTGGGTTTTGAAGCAAATGGATCAATAGCAGTTGAAATATTCTCCATACCAGCTCAAGGGATGGTCGTTATTGTAACGAAAGACCATGCAGATGTGGATGTAGATGATGAATTTTTAGATGACTATATCGAAATGAAGGTTACTTTAGATGAAAGCGATGATTTATTTTATGAGTTTTCATCAATTGAAGATGTTATTCAGTTAGCAGGACGACTATTTTTGTTAAACATTACCGACGGAAAATTATATTCGTATAATAATCGTTTTTATATTCACTTTGATGAAAAAATTGACTTGTATAAAGAGCATTTTATCGCAGTTGTAGCTGAGTTTGGAAATCCTGCAACGATTACTACACATCGTGTTCATGAATACGGTAAGTTGCTAATGGATGAAAATGCCATACAGCAACTTTATGAGTATTTTATCAAAAAGTAAAAGTCCTTTTTATTTTTTAAATAAAGAGGCTTTTTCTTGTGGAAAAAACAAAAATGAAACCGATTACATTTTTGGGTATAAAAATTAAGAAACTTGTTTTTTTCATCTTGCATTCTATGTAAGAAGGTGTATACTATGTCATGAAAGGTGGACACTAACCTTTAAAAAGTGTTGTTACAAATAAGGGATAAAAAGAACGGAAATGAAACTGAGGTAGGCACATAATAATTGCCATGTCATTTGACAACCGTTGAATCAGTATACTGTGAAGTATATTTGAAAAGCCTTTTTCCGGTTTTTTGACATCCTCTATAAGTGATTTTTTTCTAGGAGGTTTATCAATGGTAGCCGATAATAACACCGCTGGTGAGCATGGTAAAGAAGACAAACTAGATGTCCTAAAATCAACACAGACTGTAATACATAAAGCTTTAGATAAGTTAGGATATCCTGAAGAAGTTTATGAGCTATTAAAAGAACCAATTCGTATGATGACAGTGAAAATTCCGGTAAGAATGGATGATGGGTCAGTTAAAATTTTTACTGGTTATCGAGCACAACATAATGATGCAGTCGGACCAACAAAAGGGGGTATTCGATTTCATCCAAATGTAACTGAAAAAGAAGTTAAAGCGCTGTCAATTTGGATGAGTTTGAAGTGTGGTATTGTTGATTTACCTTATGGTGGAGGAAAGGGAGGCATCGTTTGTGATCCTCGAGATATGTCTTTTCGAGAATTAGAGCGGTTAAGTAGAGGGTATGTACGTGCCATTAGTCAAATTGTCGGACCTACAAAAGATATTCCAGCACCTGATGTATTTACCAATTCACAAATCATGGCTTGGATGATGGATGAATATAGCCGCATAGATGAATTTAATTCACCAGGATTTATTACTGGAAAGCCTTTAGTATTAGGTGGCTCACACGGTCGTGAATCTGCAACAGCTAAAGGGGTTACAATCTGTATACGTGAAGCCGCTAACAAAAAAGGTATTGATATTGAGGGTGCCCGAGTAGTAGTTCAAGGGTTTGGTAATGCAGGGAGCTATTTATCAAAGTTCATGAATGATGCAGGCGCAAAAATTGTAGGTATTTCAGATGCATATGGCGCTCTTTATGATCCAGATGGTTTAGATATTGATTACTTACTTGACAGAAGAGACAGCTTCGGAACAGTAACGAAGCTATTTAATAATACAATTACGAATAAAGAATTATTGGAACTTGATTGTGATATATTGGTACCAGCTGCAATTGAAAATCAGATTACTGAGCAAAACGCTCATAATATTAAAGCTAGTATTGTTGTAGAAGCTGCTAATGGTCCTACGACAATTGAGGCGACTGAAATATTATCAAAACGTGATATACTACTTGTTCCTGACGTATTAGCAAGTGCAGGTGGTGTTACAGTATCGTATTTTGAATGGGTACAAAATAATCAAGGTTATTATTGGACAGAAGAGGAAGTAGAAGAAAAGCTTGAGAAAGTAATTGTGAAATCATTTAATAATATATATGAAACATCAAAAACGCGCAGAGTCGATATGAGGCTAGCTGCATATATGGTTGGCGTTCGTAAAATGGCGGAAGCCTCACGCTTTCGTGGCTGGATTTAAGGTCAACCAAAATTTAAAAATATGTATAATTAATAACGTTAGTGTAAATATCGTTGCATGTAATTATAAAATCCCCTATCATTTTGATAGGGGATTTGCTTTTGGAATCTGTGATTCTGTACGCAGATCAAAAGCATCTCGAGTTGACTAGTTAAACCATCTATCCCTTTAAGAATTAACGACATATCAACTGAATAACGTACTTCATAAACTGTACCTCCAGAGCTAATGGGCAGGGAGGTGAGTATTCGTATATATTCAGCAAGGAGTGAAATATCATGCAAAAGGAAGACGTAATAATTGTAGGTGGTGGACCATGTGGTTTGGCGGCAGCTATATCGCTACAATCTAAGGGTTTTTCTCCACTTATTATTGAAAAAGGTAATATTGTTAATGCAATTTATCATTATCCTACACACCAAACCTTTTTTAGTTCTAGTGAAAGGTTAGAGATAGGAGATGTACCTTTTATAACAGAAAACCGTAAGCCAGTTAGAAACCAAGCATTAGCTTATTATCGAGAAGTAGTCATTAGAAAAAATTTACGAGTGAATACATTTGAAAAAGTAGCTAAAATTTCAAAAAGTAACCGTGGAGTTATAGAAGTAGTTACTTCTAATCAAACATATGAGACAACAAATGTGATCATTGCAACAGGATATTATGACCATCCAAATTTCATGAACGTACCAGGCGAAGAACTAGAAAAAGTACATCATTATTTTAAGGAGGCTCACCCCTACTTTGACACGGATGTTGTAGTTATTGGAGGCAAGAATTCTGCGGTGGATGCTTCGCTTGAGCTTGTTAAAGCTGGTGCAAGAGTGACAGTGTTGTATAGAGGTAATGAATACTCAAATAGTATTAAACCATGGATATTGCCAGAATTCGATGGCTTAATTCGAGATGGTGTTATTAAGATGGAATTTGGAGCTCACGTTACACAAATTACTGAAGATAAAGTATTTTATCATGTTAATAATGAGGAAAAATGTGTAAAAAATGATTTTGTATTTGCGATGACAGGCTATCATCCAGATCATGCATTTTTGAAAAATATCGGAATAGATATAGATGTGAAAACTGGACGACCTGTTTTTCACCCAGACACGATGGAAACAAACGTGTCAAGTGTTTTTGTGGCAGGTGTCATAGCAGCCGGAAATAACGCAAATGAAATATTTATAGAAAATGGACGTTTTCATGGAGAACAAATTGCATCATATCTTAAAAAAAAATAGACAGGGTTAAATGTATTTAGTTTATGTAGTATCTTTAATCAGGTGGAGAGTCTATTCCACCTGATTTTCTTATGTATGTTTATCTTTTTACGAAAACCACCGTTTTATAGAAGAAACGATCTGCGTGGTTATACGTGTTAAAGGCTCTCTTGTAGACTATCGCATAATTGCATTATTAAAAATGATTTAGCTTTAATGGCATAGGCGATTTAATTTATGAAAAAAAGTTGTTAATTTGTTCATGATTGTTAGTAACTTCTAAAGCGATCATCAATTTAATTCTTGCCTTTTGACCATTTAGTCCATTAGAAAAGATAATACCAAGATTCTTTAATTCTTTCCCACCACCTTTATATCCATAAATATCTTGTACAATCCCATTGAAACAGCGAGAAACTAACACGATTGGTATGTTATCTTCAATAAGATCTTGTAGTCTACCTACAGTGTTAGGGGGAAGGTTACCTTGACCTAATGCTTCAATAACTAAGCCATCAAGTTGAATTGATTTAATCGCGTTAAATATTGAATCATCCATACCTGCATAAGCTTTTAATAATACAACGTTCTTCTGAATGCTTTTGATAGAAAATTTATCTCGGCTAGAAGGAATGTGGTGGAAAAACACCCCCCTTTTTGTAACGATGCCAATTGGACCATATTGTGGACTTTGGAAGGTCGCAATATTGCTAGTATGTGTCTTTGTAACATTTTTGGCAGTATGAATTTCATCATTCAGAACAACTAACACACCTTTCCCTCTAGCATCTTCACTTGATGCAACTTTAACTGATGAAATTAAATTATATAAACCATCTGCACCAATTTCGTTACTTGACCTCATCGCACCTGTAATGACAATTGGCACGTCAACTTGTATAGTTAAATCAAGAAAATACGCGGTTTCTTCTAATGTATCCGTTCCATGTGTGACAACTACGCCTTCAATACAGTCACTAACTACTTTCTCTTCAATTTGTTGTTTAAGCTGTAGCATTTCAATAGGCGTGATATGAGGTGAAGGAAGGTGAAATAGTTCTATTACCTGGACCTGTGCGATATCAGATAAAGATGGTGTACTATCATGCAATGGGTTTATTTCATCAGGTGCAACATTGCCTGTTTTTTCATCCTCTTTCATAGAAATGGTACCACCAGTATGAATAATTAATATCTTTTTCACTTAATACACTCCCTTTTAAGAATAAAAATATTTCAATTTTCTATAAGTCTAACCTTTACTATCCTGTAATTAAATCATCCCAAGTGAAAAATTAAATGCTTCATCTTTTTTCCAATTAACACCTGAAAATGTATATGGATGTTATTTTCAAATATAGTTTATCATGGTACGATACATTTAACATTTAAAAAGAAAAGAGGACAGATGATGATAGCGGTTGTTTCCGCAGGTATTGCTCCTGGCCTAGCTTTGTTATGTTATTTTTATTTAAAAGATGATTATGAGGTTGAGCCTATATCTATGGTTGTAAGATCTTTTATTTTTGGCGCAATCTTAGTTTTTCCTATTATGTTTATTCAATATGTAATTCATGAAGAATATAATATCAGCTCAAATTTTATTGATTCATTTCTCGTAACAGGCTTACTTGAGGAATTTATTAAATGGTTCATATTATTTTATACAGTATATCAACATATAGAATTCGATGAGGTTTATGATGGAATTGTTTACGGTGTAAGTGTTTCATTAGGGTTTGCAACTGTCGAAAATATATTATATTTATTTGCGCAGGGGGTAGAGACTGCAATTATGAGAGCGATGTTACCTGTCTCAAGTCATGCACTGCTAGGGGTTGTGATGGGGTATTATTTAGGTAAGGCACGTTTTTCCGAGGAAACGAGCAAAAATAAATGGTTAATCCTGTCTCTGGTGACCCCGTTTATGCTACATGGATTATACGATTATATCATTTTAATAGCACAACAATTAGTACAAGAAAAGTGGATTTTATTTATCATCCCTTTTATGATATTCCTATGGTGGTTAGGTTTACGCAAGGTGAAAAAAGCACGTGCTATCAAACATATATATTAGATACAGGGTATAAATGATATTTATACTGCGGATAGTTATTTCACTATGTTCAAAACTTACTTGTGCGAGTTCCTTTAAGATTGTCTCTTGCAATAGAGGCGATCTTTTTATTTTGCATTTTCGAATGATTTGTAGCTTTTCGTCATGAGACCTAAATACAGAAATTCAACGTTTCTTCTCTAAATACTATAAAAATGATCTATTACACATCAGTTCCTGCAATAAAAGTGAAAAAAGTCATAAAGTTGACGAAGAAGAACCTTTTTCTTATGACTGACTATACAACAATCAGCGGCTCGTAAAAGAAGGTGTCATTTAGCTATTTTGAGATATTAGAAAAGCTTGTAAATCGACAATTTATGCAATGAAAATCCTTTCATTCACAGCATGACAAGCTAGTGTTCAACGTTATTATGGAAATCCAAGGCTGCCATGCAACTCGTGCTGAGGTATTCCTACATAATACCTTTTACCCAATAAAGTGAAAACGAATGTTAAAAAGATAAATTTTTTATCGTGAACTCACTTTAAAAGTATTTTGATATTTTTCTTTGCAAGAACAACCTCATTGCACTGTTTTAAAGAAGAATAGATGCCATGAAAGCTAGTTTCTTTTTATTAAATCTACATATGACGACAATCTAAGCAAAAACAATCTCTGAATAAAAAGTCTATGTCTACGGAAATCTAATAGTTGAAATTGTAGTATGTGAAAAGAGTTGGAGGTTAACAGAATGGACAAAAAATTATGTAATAAAGTATTTTTACTTGCCCTAACATTTACTTGTCTCATGCTTACAAACACTTCACCGATCGTCACAAATGCTTTTAGTAATCAAGTCATACAAAAAGGTGCTGTCGGTGACGACGTTATAGAATTGCAATCTCGCTTACAATTCATAGGTTTTTTTAAGGGGAAAATAGATGGAGTATTTGGATGGGGCACATATTGGGCTGTACGTGAATTTCAATCTGAGTTTGGATTACCAGTCGATGGTATAGCAGGACCTAGTACAAAAGATAAGCTAGCTAATGCCTCAAAATTTAATAAAGATTTTGTTTATGAACAAATTAATAAAGGAAATCATTTTACTCATTATGGAAACGTTGATTTAGAAAAGCAAGTAAAACAAAAAAAGCAGCAAAAAGAGTCTAAACCAGCGAAGAAATCGCAAAAAGGAACGGCACCTAAAAAGTCAACTGCAATGAATATTCCAAGCGGTTACTCGCAAAATGATATTCAACTCATGGCGAATGCAGTATATGGAGAATCTCGAGGAGAGGAATATATCGGGCAAGTAGCAGTGGCCGCAGTCATTTTAAATCGAGTAGAAAGCAGTTCCTTTCCAAATACAGTCTCAGGTGTCATATTTGAACCTAGAGCATTTACAGCAGTTGCTGACGGTCAAATATGGTTAACTCCTAATGAAAAAGCGAAAGAAGCTGTTTTAGACGCAATAAATGGATGGGATCCTTCAGAAAATGCACTTTATTATTTTAACCCAGATACAGCAACAAGTGAATGGATTTGGACCCGTCCACAAATCAAAAAAATTGGTAAACATATGTTTTGTAAGTAGAGAGGCGGGATATTTTGATTAGAGGAATAATAATAGGAATATTAACATTAGGTGTAGCGAGTGTATCGTACTGGGGGTATCAGGAACATAGAGAAAAAAACGCAATTTTAATTCAGGCAGAAAATAATTATCAACGTGCATTTCATGACTTAACTTTTCAACTTGATTTGCTACAAGATAAGATAGGAACAACATTAGCTATGAATTCTCCTTTATCGCTTTCTCCTGCACTAGCGGAAGTATGGAGAATTACATCAGAAGCACATTCTGATGTAGGGCAATTACCTTTGACGTTATTACCTTTTAATAAAACGGAAGAATTTTTATCAAAGATTGGTGAATTTAGCTATCGAACTGCGATTAGAGATTTAAATAATCAGCCATTATCAAAGGACGAATATGAGACATTAAAAGTGCTTTATGGAAATGCTGCTGAGATTCAAAATGAGCTAAGAAAAGTACAATACCTTGTGTTAGAAAATAACTTACGGTGGATGGATGTTGAATTAGCATTGTCTACCGGCGACGAGCAAATGGATAATACGATTATAGATGGGTTTAAGACAGTAGAAAAAAACGTCGAAGGCTATTCGGAAACAAATATGGGACCAACATTTACGAGTTTAAATATGAAAAATGAAGGCTTAGAGCAAATAAAAGGTGAAAAGATTGATGAAGCCAAAGCTCAAAAAATTGCGATTGACTTTCTTGGTTTAAAGGGAGATGAGAAAATAAAGATTAGTGAAAATGCTGACGGTTCAAACTATGATTTTTATAGCTTAACAATCGAGGATAACAAAAATAAAGCTAATACGTATATGGACATAACTAAAAAAGGGGGCTACCCTATTTGGGTGATTCAGGACCGAGAGGTTAAAGAACAACAAGTAAGTTTAAATGATGCAGCTAATAAAGCAGCTACATTTTTAAAAGAGAATAAGTTTGAAAACCAGCAGCTTTTTGAGAGTGCTCAATATGCAAATATAGGAGTGTTTACGTTTGTTACCGAGAGGGATGGTGTAAGAATTTATCCTGATTCAATAAATATGAAAGTAGCCCTAGATAAAGGGAATATTATTGGATTCTCTGCTCGGGATTATTTAACGGCTAAGAGGGACAGGGACATCCCACAAGCAACATTAACAGTAGAAAAGGCAAAAGAAAATATAAACCCTGATGTAACAATAATGGAAGAGAGACAGGCGATCATTGTAAATAACTTAGGAGAGGAAGTTTTGTGCTTTGAGTTTATAGGTACGATCGACTCAGATACTTATCGAATCTTCATAAACGCAGAAAATGGTTTCGAAGAAAAAGTTGAAAAACTAAAAAATGCAGAGCCAATCTACGAACAGCTTTAAGGCTGTTCTTTTTCGTGGTTTCATGATTTAATAGTATTAATATATTAACATATTTTAGTGTATTTTTGGTTTGATTAATTACATAGGAGTGGTTTAGATGTTGAAAGTAGGGGATACGATTATACTTTCTCAAACAAGTGATGAACAGACAGATACATATAAATGTAGAATTGTTGAGTTGAATAAAAAATACATCTATATTGATTATCCAATTAATACGTCAACAGGAAAATCAGCATTTTTTACGAACGGTACTCACTTTAATGCTAAATACATAAGAAAAGATCAGCAAGTTTATACATTTAAAACACATATTACTGGCAAAACTAAACAACAAATTCCTATGATTACGTTAGAAAAGCCAGCAAAGGACAAGTTTGTAAAGATACAAAGAAGACAATTTGTTAGAATTGAGACTTCTGTCGATGTTGCGGTACATCCTAAGTATGATGACTTTCCTCCTTTTTTAACTGTTACGAGTGATTTAAGTGCAGGTGGAGCAGCCTTGATTATGCCTCAAGGTGTAGAGGTTGCACCTGATACAGAGATGTCAGTATGGTTTGTTCTTCCTTACCAGTCAGGAGAGTATAAATATTTGAAAATTCCATGTAATGTCATTCGGGTAGTTGGAGAGGATGATAATGACAGAAAAAAAGCGACAATTAATTTTCTTGACATGAAAGAAACCGAACGCCAAATGCTGATTAGATACTGCTTTGAACAGCAAGTAGCCATGAGGAAAAGATAATTTTAGTTATTTTCTTTTGATTTGAGCGTTTATATTAAAGGCTCTTGTAGGAAATTTGTTGTTATTGAGAATTTAGAACCAGTTTATATTATTTTAAATGAGAAAAGATACAACGAATGCTTGGTTTATGCGGAATTATTACTAATTACCAAAAGTAACAATTAATACAAAAACAGCCATATAAAAATGTTGATTGCATAATTTACTCTGTTTTTTAGCACAATAATTAAAAACGGAGTGTTTAAATTGAAAAGATTTGAAGGTATTATCATGAAGCTAGTCATCATTCAAGTTATTTTTTTAATCATAGCTCAAAGTTTATTAGCTCACAATGATGTAAAGCCATATATATCCAAATTGGTTGACTATGAGGGAGTGCAAAAAAATAACTTTACAATTGTGCTTGAAACGTTCGACCAGTAGGTCAGTGTATGTTACAATATAGAGGGAATTTTATTAAAGATATACTCTGCGCTTATGTGTGAAAAGGAGATTTTCATGTTTTTTATGATCTGCAGCATGTTAATTTTCTTGTATTAATGAGCGCTTTTTATTTATCTTTGTAAGTAGTTGTAGGAGGCATCATGAAAAAACTGATTTCAATAGCGATTGACGGTCCAGCAGCCGCAGGAAAAAGTACAGTTGCAAAAATTATAGCAGAGCAATTATCCTATATTTATATTGATACAGGTGCAATGTATAGAACTATTACGTATAATGCATTGCTGAACCAACTTAATCTAGAGGATGAAAAAGTATTAATTCATTTATTAAAAGATACGGATATTCAATTAAAGCCATCAATAGATGGACAAATTGTTTTTATGAATGGAAAAAATGTTACAGAAGAAATTCGCACAGATGATATTTCTAATCAAGTATCAATAGTAGCTAAACATAAACTCGTTCGAGAAGAAATGGTACTTAGGCAACAACGATTTGCTCAAGACGGCGGCGTGGTTATGGATGGAAGGGACATCGGTACTCATGTACTTCCTGATGCTGAGGTAAAAGTATTTTTATTAGCATCTGTTGAAGAAAGAGCCAAAAGACGCCATGAAGAAAATATTAATAAAGGTTATGATTCAAACATCGAACAAATAATGAATGATATAGAATTAAGGGATAAACTTGATTCCGAGCGTGAGATTGCACCTTTGAAAAAAGCTCCTGATGCGATAGAGATAGACACAACATCGTATTCGATCCTTGAGGTTGTTAATATGATTATGGATATCGTTAAAGAGAGGATTTGATAAGGTTGGCTTTTTATACAATAGCAAAAAATATTGTTTGGGGGATATTAAAGCCGTTATTTCGCATAAAAATTATCGGATCAGAAAATATCCCTAAAGAAGGATCAGTATTAATTTGTTCAAACCACATATCTGTATTAGATCCACCCGTTGTTGGCATTACTTCAACTAGACCTATTCATTTTATGGCAAAAGAAGAACTTTTTCGAGTGCCAATATTAAAAACAGCGATTAGCAATTTAAATGCTTTTCCAGTAAAGCGTGGCATGGGTGACAGGAGCGCTATTAGGAATGGCTTAGCAATATTAAATGATAATAAAGCATTAGGAATATTTCCTGAAGGCACTAGAAATAAAGAAGGAAATCTCGGTAAAGGTTTAGCTGGCGTTGGGTTCTTTGCACTCCGATCAAATGCACTTGTAGTACCATGTGCGATCATTGGACCGTATAAACCGTTTCGTAAGCTTTATGTGGTTTATGGGCGGCCTGTTGATATTACTGAGATGCGTAAACAAAAAGCATCAGCAAGTGAAGTGACCGATGTAATTATGAATGCAATTGGTGAAATTCTTGAAAATTATGATGTTAAAGCAAGTTAACACTTGACAAAAGGTTTTATTTGTAAGAAGTTATTAAAAAGAACTTTTAAAGCTGTTGTTGGGGAATTAAGGAGGTAAATAGAGATGACTGAGGATTTGAATCAAGTGGAAGTAACAACCTTTGAAGTTGGCGATGTAGTAAAAGGACAAATCACAAAGGTAGAAGAAAAGCAAGTATATATTGATGTAGAAGGTAGTAAACTAAGTGGTATCATTCCAATAAGTGAACTATCTAGTTTACATGTAGAAAAAGCAAGTGATGTAGTTTCAGTTGATGATATGTTAACAGTAAAGGTTAAGAAAGTAGAAGAAGATGCATTAATTTTGTCTAAAAAAGAAATTGATGCTGATCAAGCATGGGATGATTTACAACAAAAATTTGAATCTGGTGAAATTATTGAGGCAGAAGTAAAAGACGTTGTAAAAGGTGGACTAGTTGTAGATATTGGCGTAAGAGGATTTATTCCAGCATCTCTTGTGGAAAAATTTTATGTAGATGATTTCACGGAATATAAGGGTAAGCAATTAACATTTAAAGTAGTCGAGTTAGATAGAGATAAAAATAGAGTTATTTTGTCACACAGAGCTGTCGTTGAAGAAGAAATAGAAACGAAAAAACAACAACTACTAAATACTTTACACGAAGGTCAAGTGTTAGAGGGAACAGTCCAAAGATTAACGAACTTTGGGGTTTTTGTTGATATTGGTGGAGTTGATGGTCTTGTACATATTTCACAACTCTCACACAATAGAGTAGAACAGCCGGCAGAAGTTGTTGAAGTAGGTCAAGAGGTTAATGTGAAAATATTGGCTGTTGATCGAGATAATGAACGTATATCCCTGTCAATAAAAGAAACTTTGCCTGGCCCATGGTCAAACATTTCTGATAAGTTAAAAGCTGGTGATATTCTTGAAGGAACGGTTAAGAGACTAGTATCATTTGGTGCATTTGTAGAGGTATTACCAGGAGTAGAGGGGCTCGTTCATATTTCTCAAATATCAAACTCTCATATAGGAACACCTCATGAAGTGTTGAAGGAAGACCAAAGCGTTAAAGTGAAGGTATTAGATGTTAACGAAGCTGAAAAACGAATTTCGTTAAGTATTAAAGAACTTGAGGAAAATGTGAAAGAAGAAGTAGAAAGTAATTATCAAGCTTTAGAGGAAAATACAGGGTTTCAGTTAGGCGAAGTCATTGGTGATAAACTAAACGAATTTAAATAATGGTGATGGATTTGAGTAGAGCAAAAAGGAAGCAAGAGCATATATTGTTTGCACTTGAAACAGGGCAGAAGCGAAATAATGGTTTCGATGATGTCCAGTTTGTCCACCAGAGCTTACCAAATATAGCATTAGACAATATTGATGTTAGTACAGAATTAGGCGAACTTAAGTTAAGTTCGCCTATTTTTATCAATGGAATGACTGGTGGTGGTGGAGAGGAAACGACAAAGATAAATAAAAGCCTTGCTATAGCTGCTAATGAATGTAATGTTGCCATGGGTGTTGGCTCAGGAATGTCAGCACTTAAAGATCCAGCTGAAAAAGAATCGTTTCAAATCATTAGAAAGGTAAATCCGAATGGGATTGTCTTCGCAAATATCGGTAGTGAAGCTACGGTGCAGGATGCACAGCGAGTAGTTGAAATGATCGAGGCTAATGGCTTACAAATACACTTAAATGTAATCCAAGAGCTAATTATGCCCGAAGGTGATCGTGACTTTACAAGTGCGTTACATAGAATTGAAAAAATCGTACATGGATTAGAGGTTCCTGTTTTAGTTAAAGAAGTTGGCTTCGGTATAAGTAAAGAAACAGCTCAACAGTTGTTTGATATTGGTGTGAAAATCATTGACGTAGGTGGATACGGAGGAACTAACTTTTCTAAGATTGAAAATAAGAGGCGTATAGACACATTAAGTTACTTTGATAATTGGGGGATTCCAACAGCTGCTTCTATTTGTGAGGTGCGAGCTAGCCAATCTGAACTTTCAATCGTAGCGTCTGGTGGCATACAAAATGCTTTAGATGTGGCCAAGGCAATTGCGCTAGGAGGAAATGTAACTGCTTTTGCTGGTTACTTTTTATCAATATTAACTAACCATGGTTTACACGGCTTAATCGATGAGATTACGAAGCTTAAAGAGCATTTAAAGATAATTATGACAGCTTTAGGTACGAGAACGATTCCAGAACTTCAACATAGCCCTTTAGTCATTAAAGGGGATACGTATCAATGGCTATGTCAAAGAGGAATTAATATAAGTCAATATAGTAAAAGATAAGGCTGGGACATAAGTTGAAAACTAACTGATTATTATATATTACGCAAAAATAAAACCGCATGAAATCAAGGTTTTTAAATTTGATTTCGTGCGGTTTCTTCATTTTATATTGGGTTTTGTCCCAGCCTCTTTTATCGCAACAACTGGTTTAATGCGTATGTCATCGTTTTTAGAAAAGGCGCCCCGAAATCTAGTTACGTACGTATTTATATCTTAATACGAAAATAACAATCATTGCGAAAACATCCTTTTTATAAGGATGTTTTATTTTGTTCGATTAAATTACAACGGCTAAATGAGTTTTATGCAATGGTCTTTCTGTAGCTACCTTTAGAAAACAACAAACACTCAGGTGTTACTGTTCTTGCCCATTGCGTAATCTAGCTTGACTAGGACTCTCAAGTTCTGTTGCACCACGGTAATGTAGAGCTTGATCTCTATCAGATTCAGTTTGCTTCCTTTTTTGCAGTTTTTTTTCCTGTCGATCTTTTCCCATTCAATAACCTCCAAGTTGTTTGTTTTTAAATAACACTAACAAGATAATTCTAATATTCGTTTTAATAAAGCTATCTATTCATGATGTTTTTCATTTAATTGGATTAAATTTTTTGTTTTGTAGCAATAATGGTTATGAAGGGAGAATTGGTCGTGGAGGGACAATTTTTTTATTGGTTCTTTTGGTCTTTGTGGGTTATAGCAACTTTTTGTCTAAATAAGAGTACGAAGAGATTAATGATAGCGATAGTTGCATTATTAACAATCATACTTTCGGTAAGTACGTTAAAAAATGACAGCATGTCTGTGTCATATAGTTATGTAATGTTACTAGTCGTATGTTATGCAGTCATATCTAAAAAGCGCTGGAACCAACAAATATATACGTTTATTTCAATGATTACCATTACATTTGCTTATGTTAGCTTTCATTTATTTGAGTTGTTTGATCCCGTTTGGGTTTTATTTGATCGAAAGTGGATGCTATCTATCCCATTAGTATATGTCACTTTTATGCTTGCTAAAAATGCAAAAGATAGAGTGGTTTTATTTGTAACCGGATTATGTCACGGTGAGTTATTATACTTTATCATTTTACAGAGATTTAACTTTTATTATGAGATTGGTTCACTTAATTTTCTAGATGTAGTCTCCATAGGGTTATTTTTAATTATGAGTTGGGCTGCGTTTGAATATTTTACAAAATATTTTGATCTGTTAATTCATAAAAACATAAAGGAGAAACAAGGCTAAGATGAATGAATATACGTATCCTATTTTATTTGGTGTCATTTTTGGTACTATTGCACGTTTATATATGCTTCGTACAGATTATAGGCAATATCCGACATACCTTCATGGCAAGATTATTCATATAGCTCTTGGGTTTATCGCTGCAGGTTTAGGAACAATTGCTGTACCTGCCATTATGGAAGAAGATTTTTCTGCAATTACTTTTTTAGCATTAGCTGCATCACAATTTCGGGAAGTAAGGAATATGGAAAGAAATACATTAAATGAACTAGATCAATATGAACTAGTTCCAAGAGGTAGTACTTATATTGAAGGAATAGCAATCGCTTTTGAAGGTCGCAATTATTTAGTTATTTTTACTTCGCTCATTGCAACATTAACCTATTTAGCGTTTGGGATGCTGGCTGGAACAATAGTTGGGTTTATCGCAATTGGCTTATCAAGAAAGTTGATGACTGGTGGAAAATTAAAGGAAATAGTAAGTGTGGAATATGTTGAGCCTCGATTTGATGGAAGTGGATTGTATGTAGATGATATCTATATTATGAATATCGGGTTACCAAAGAGACAAGAAGAGGTACTACAATACGGAATGGGTTTTATTTTATCTCCCAAAAATTTCGATGCCCGTTCAACGATCGCGAATTTAGGACAACGCCAAGCGATTCTCCATGATATATCTACCGCATTAGGTGTATATAGAGATTCTGGTACACCTGCGCTCATTCCTTTAGCAAAACGAGATTTAGATGATGGTAGGGTTGGCATTTTTATTTTACCACAGGAAAAAGACGTAGTAAAAGCAAGGGAGATCATTGGTGAAGTACCTACATTAGAAAGTGCAATTCGTATGCCTACAGAATCTAAAGCTAATGAAAAGGGGCGTGAGCTTAAATGAATCTCGAAAAGTATATTCTTGCAGTAATTACTACAAAAAGTAATAAGGTAGCAGGAGGAGCCCCTACGTTTACTTGTGATAGTACAGCAGAAATGGAAAAGGTTGCGGCAAATTTGGAAGCAATTTTAGACGGAATTGCACATGGTTTGAGCGATGATTTATATATCATTGTAAAACATTAAAATAAGATGCTGTAATCGCCCTTACCTTTGTATGTGTTCTGATTATACAGATGGTATTTATTATCGAGAGAGATTTCAATCTTGAAGAATGTACTTTTTAACTTGTTCAAGTTCACTAAGGGGTTTGTCCTGTTGTTGGTTTTCTGATAATATATAAAAGTTAAACCCTTCATTATTGAAGGGTTTATTTATTAGCATTACTTCTTTATTATATATATGATTGATATAAAAGCACTTTGATTCAAATACGACATTCATATTTTTAATATAGATAACAGAGAGAGGTTGACAAAATTATGACTAAACCAGTTGTTGCAATTGTAGGTAGACCAAATGTAGGGAAATCAACAATTTTTAACCGATTAGCAGGCGAGCGGATTTCTATTGTCGAAGATATACCTGGAGTAACACGAGATAGAATATACAGCTCAGCTGAATGGTTGAATTTTGATTTTAATATTATTGATACAGGTGGGATTGATATAGGTGATGAGCCTTTTATAGAGCAAATCCGTCACCAAGCAGAAATTGCGATTGAAGAGGCTGATGTTATCATTTTTATGACAAATGGTAGAGATGGCATCACGGCATCAGATGAAGAAGTAGCAAAAATATTATATCGATCTAAAAAACCAGTAGTTTTAGCTGTTAATAAAGTAGATAATCCTGAAATGAGAGATCAAATTTATGATTTTTATGGACTAGGTTTCGGTGAACCATTTCCTATTTCAGGTACTCATGGCTTAGGGTTAGGAGATATGTTAGATGCTGTCGCAGCTCACTTCCCAAAAGATTTAGTTGAAGAATATGATGATGAAATTATTAGGTTTTCACTTATAGGTAGACCGAATGTTGGAAAATCTTCATTAGTTAACGCTATTTTAGGAGAAGATCGTGTAATTGTAAGTGATATAGCTGGAACGACAAGAGATGCAATTGATACTGAATATCAGTTCAATGGGCAAGACTATGTTATTATTGATACAGCAGGGATGAGAAAAAAGGGGAAAGTATATGAAAGCACTGAAAAGTATAGTGTGCTTCGAGCGTTAAAAGCGATAGACAGATCTGATGTTGTATTAGTCGTACTCAATGCTGAAGAAGGAATCATAGAACAGGATAAAAAAATCGCTGGCTATGCCCACGATGCAGGAAGAGCCATTGTGATAGTAGTGAATAAGTGGGATACAATTCATAAGGATGAAAAAACGATGCGTGAATTTGAACAGAAAATTCGGGATCACTTTTTATTCTTGGATTATGCACCAATTGTATTTTTATCTGCAAAAACGAAGAAACGTATGCATACGCTTCTTCCGATGATCGGTTTGGCAAGCGAAAATCACTCGCTACGAGTTCAAACGAATATCTTAAATGATGTAATTATGGATGCTGTAGCGATGAATCCAACACCAACTAGTAACGGCAACCGTTTGAAGATTTACTACGCTACACAAGTAGCAGTTAAGCCTCCTGCTTTTGCTATATTCGTAAATGACCCTGAGTTAATGCATTTTTCGTATGAACGTTTTTTAGAAAATCGTATTCGTGATGCTTTTGGTTTTGAAGGGACACCTATAAAAATATTTGCACGTTCCCGTAAATAGGGTATGAAATGTAAGTGTTTATAGCATTTGATCGTAAGGAGAGGGTAATATTGGATATTACGAGCCCTTAAATCATCCACCGATTACCCTTAATAACTTAAATTGTATTAAATTAAAAAAATATTGAATTTATTTAGTTAACATCATTTTTTGAATAAGCAAATATGCCACGAACACTTGGTTTATACGTAGATATTTCTTAGTATGAATAGCAACAATTAAAGTGTAAAACATCCATAAAGTTATGAGATAATCAAGAAGGGTGTGGAAAAATGGATAGTATTGCAGTAATAGGTTCAGGAAGTTGGGGAACAGCTCTAGCAATGGTACTAGCTGATAATGGTCATGATGTACGGATATGGGGGAGAAATAAGAAGCAAATTGATGAAATAAATACCGCTCATATGAATACACAGTATTTACCAGAAATTGAATTATCACCAAAAATTATTGGATATAGCTCTTTAACAGAAGCTTTACAAAATGTGAGGACTGTTGTATTAGCGGTTCCAACGAAAGCGATAAGAGATACGCTTAAAAAGGTTAAACAAATTATTTCTGAGCCGATTACAATTGTCTCAGTAAGTAAAGGTATAGAACCAGATACTTTATTAAGAATTTCAGAAATAATAGAGCAAGAACTCCCTGAAAGTCTTTTGACAGACGTTGTAGTTCTTTCTGGACCAAGCCACGCAGAGGAAGTAAGTTTACGTCACCCAACTACTGTAACAGTAACTTCTAAAAATATGGATATAGCTGAAAATATTCAAGATATATTTATTAATCAACACTTTAGAGTTTACACGAATCCAGATTTATTAGGTGTTGAAATTGGTGGGGCACTAAAGAATATCATTGCGCTTGCTGCCGGGATTACTGATGGTTTAGGCTATGGGGATAATGCGAAAGCTGCCCTAATTACTCGAGGATTAGCTGAAATCACCCGCTTAGGTAGTGCGATGGGTGCAAATCCATTAACATTTGCTGGTTTAACTGGGATTGGAGATTTAATTGTAACTTGTACAAGTGTTCATTCAAGAAATTGGAAAGCAGGTCATATGCTTGGAAAGGGAGAAAGCCTTTCAGAGGTATTAGACAATTTAGGTATGGTCGTTGAAGGTGTCCGTACGACCAAAGCAGCCTATCAACTTGCGAACAAAATGGATGTGACAATGCCGATTACAAACGCGCTGTACGATGTTCTGTTTGAAGATAAAACTGCAAAAGAAGCTCTTGATTCACTCATGCAACGAACAAGAACTGGTGAGATGGAGGAACTTTTAAATATCATAAGTATTAATAATAATTAGCTAAAGGGTACATATTTATTGCTAAATGTAATAAAAAATGGGCAGTTGATGATACAACATAGTTCATTTTCGCATAAAATGGAACGTACGACCATATGAGCTTGAGCTAAGCGAAATGGGTTACATTGTCATATGCTGGAGTAGAGCTGCCCCTCTTTACTTCAGCATTTTCTGATGATGAAATAGGATAAGCTGTGATTGTAATTTAACTAAAGCTTGTATTTAAGATATGTAGAGGCGTTAATCGTGGTCATCCAACGACTCGAAGGTGCTAATTGTATAACTTTTGCAACTTCGACCACAGCCACTCAACCCTTTCCGCAAAGCAAAGGAGCCGTTTAGTTAATGGTTTTCAACAGGAGTGCTTAATATCCAAAGAACTTACTGATTTCTCATTGTTGATAACATTTTCATGTGGTAAGATATAATATGGTTTTAAAAAGGAGAGATAGTTAAGAATGTCACCAGGAATGTTTAAAATGTGGATATCGCTTGCAGCTATGGGCTTTATGTTTCTTGCTATTATAGCGATATATTTTAGTAGATTTAAGTTAAAAGGTGTGTTGAAAGGTATTGTTGCACTTTTTGCGTATTGTTTCATGGTGTTAGCAGGTATTATTATCTTTTTTGTTGTTTTTAGTGGTCCTGTAAGTGAATAGATATACATAAAATTAAGGAATGATTTACAATGAAATTATTCATTAACAGTGGGGTTACACTATTACTTCTTATGTTACTATCGGGATGTTTATACCCTGAAGCTAACTTGGAAAATAATCAAATCCCACTCGAAAATCAAGTATCAGATGTTCAGGAAGCAGTGGTTAATTATCAAAAGGACCAGCAAGGATTGTTGCCGATAAAAACGAGAGAGGCATCTACTCCTATATATCAAAAGTATCCAATCGACTTTAACAAGCTAGTCCCACGTTATTTATCAGAAACGCCAGGAACAGCGTATGAAAGCGGTGGACTGTTTTCATATGTTCTTGTAGATGTTGAAACAAACCCTATGGTAAAACTTCTAGATTTAAGGATAGCGGAGCAAATTAGAGAATTAAATACACGTTTAATGTTCTATAGACAATCAAATGGTTACCCTCCATATAAAGAAGTAGTTGATGAGGGTGTCTTTACTCTGGATTATGGGAAATTAGGATATGAAGAGCCACCGTTTGTAGTCAGTCCATTTTCAGGACTCAATCTTCCATTAATCATAGCGTCTGATACAGAAGTTTATGTTGATTATAAAATAGATTTATTTAAAGTATTACAAGAGGAAGACTACTCTTTTAACCAAGATGAAGATATTAGGCATATATTAGTGGATCAGTCAATATTTGTGCCAGCGTATTCGATGCCTTATACAATTGATCCTAAAAATGGCGAACCAATTTTTTTATATAAATAAGTCATGAACCCTTTACTTAGGAATACAATCTAAGTGAAGGGTTTTTTAGTAATCCTTTGTTTAGGTCATTGTATGCCATTAAAAAAATTGTTCATAATAGTCATAAATAAATAGGACAACATCATAAACATATAATGTCCCCTATTATCAAATAACTGGATTAAATATATTCCAAGAACTCTAAGACCGGGAGGGAATCATTTGGAAAAGGTAGATATTTTTAAAGATATCGCAGAACGCACTGGTGGAGATATTTATTTAGGTGTGGTAGGTGCTGTTAGGACGGGAAAATCTACTTTTATTAAAAAGTTTATGGAACTCGTTGTATTACCTAATATTGGTAACGAAGCTGATAAAGCGCGTGCACAAGACGAATTACCACAAAGTGCAGCCGGGAAAACAATTATGACTACTGAACCGAAGTTTGTACCAAATCAGGCGGTATCAGTACATGTCGAAGAAGGCCTTGATGTAAATGTTAGATTAGTAGATTGTGTTGGTTATACTGTACCAGGAGCCAAAGGGTATGAGGATGAGAATGGACCAAGAATGATTAATACGCCATGGTATGAAGAACCTATTCCATTCCATGAAGCGGCTGAAATAGGGACTAGAAAAGTTATTCAAGAGCACTCTACAATCGGCGTCGTCATAACAACCGATGGTTCCATTGGTGAGATTCCTAGAATGGACTATATCGAAGCTGAAGAAAGGGTTATGGAAGAGTTAAAAGAGGTAGGTAAACCTTTTATTATGGTAATTAATACGGTTAGGCCGCATCATCCAGAAACTGAAGAGCTTAGAAGAAAACTAACAGAGAAGTACGATATCCCTGTATTAGCAATGAGCGTAGAAAGTATGAGAGATACGGATGTATATAATGTGTTGAGGGAAGCTCTTTACGAATTTCCTGTGCTTGAAGTGAATGTAAATTTACCGAGCTGGGTAATGGTTTTAAGAGATGAGCATTGGTTAAGAGAAAGCTATCAGGAATCAGTAAAAGATACTGTAAAGGATATAAAGAGGCTAAGAGATGTTGACCGCGTTGTAGGTCAATTTAGTGAATATGATTTTATTGATAAGGCAAGTTTAGCTGGGATAGAAATGGGGCAAGGTGTTGCGGAAATTGATTTATTTGCCCCAGATGATCTATATGATCAAATTTTGAAAGAAGTTGTTGGAGTTGAGATTCGAGGGAAAGATCACTTACTACAATTGATGCAAGATTTTGCTTATGCAAAATCAGAATATGACCAAGTAGCTGATGCACTTAAAATGGTAAAACAAACTGGCTATGGGATTGCTGCACCAGCTCTATCAGATATGAGCTTGGATGAGCCAGAAATCATTAGACAAGGGTCGAGATTTGGAGTAAGATTGAAAGCTGTAGCTCCTTCGATCCATATGATTAAAGTAGATGTCGAATCTGAATTTGCTCCAATCATAGGTACTGAAAAACAAAGTGAAGAGCTTGTTCGATATCTAATGCAGGATTTTGAAGAAGATCCATTATCAATTTGGAATTCTGATATATTCGGTAGGTCGTTAAGTTCATTAGTGAGAGAAGGGATTCAAGCGAAGCTTTCTTTAATGCCTGAGAATGCAAGATATAAATTACAAGAAACATTAGAAAGAATCATTAATGAAGGATCAGGTGGATTAATAGCCATTATTCTATAATTCAAAGACTCCATAAGGGGTCTTTTTTATTGTTGCTATTTGAAAATATGAAACAACCTAATTATTGGGAATGACTGAAATAGGTGGTCTTTAAGCTAAAATATGCTTGCTATGACTGTTCCAGTGTGATAATCTTTTAACAGTAAAGGCGCATTTTAATAGTGATTGTCTATCTAAAGATTATTAGTCAAACATATTGAATTCTGTCAATTTTTCATATAACATTATGCATGGTAAGAAAATGCTATTATTAAGATGTATAGAATTAGTTTAAAATGTGAAAAAATGTTGACAAGATAGCTTTTTATATAACATACATCTTTGGGAGGAGGTGAATGTCATGAATAAAGCAGAATTAATTAATACTGTAGCTGAATCAAGTGAACTTTCAAAGAAGGATGCAACAAAAGCTGTAGATGCTGTTTTTGATACAATCTTAGAGACACTTAAAACTGGTGACAAAGTACAACTAATTGGTTTTGGTAACTTTGAAGTACGTGAGCGTGCTGCTCGTAAAGGACGTAATCCTCAAACTGGTGAGGAAATCGAAATCCCAGCAAGTAAAGTACCTGCATTCAAACCAGGGAAAGCACTTAAAGACGCTGTAAAATAATATTTACATAGTTGGTAGAATCAATATAGCACACACAAAGAGGAACGACTGTTATGTAGTTCCTCTTTTCGTATGTCGTAAGATAAGAATCTGCTCTAAGGATGCCAAGTAGATTTGATAATGAATGTTAGCATCTAAAACAGTCGTTAGAGTAAGCACTTATTTTTTTGCGCTGGTTGCGCAATCCTTTACTTTAATGTTGTCGTTATGCTAGAATCTGATTACGACGATAGTATACAATCGTAGGAGGATTTATTGAATGGCAAATATTAATTATGAACAACTAGAACATGCAATGAAATTAATTATAGAAGCTGTTGGAGAAGACCCAAATAGAGAGGGATTACTCGATACTCCAAAGCGTGTAGCGAAAATGTATGCAGAGGTTTTTGCTGGCTTAAATGAAGATCCAAAAGAGCATTTTCAAACAATTTTTAGTGAGGATCATGAAGAGCTAGTACTTGTCAAAGATATACCGTTTTATTCAATGTGTGAGCATCATTTTGTACCTTTTTTCGGAAAGGCTCATGTTGCGTACCTACCTAGGGGAGGGAAGGTAACTGGGTTAAGTAAATTAGCTCGAGCGGTTGAAGCTGTTGCTAAAAGACCACAACTTCAAGAGAGAATTACTTCCACAATTGCAGATTCAATCATGGAAACCTTAGAACCATACGGTGCAATGGTTGTAGTTGAAGCCGAACATATGTGTATGACCATGCGTGGGGTAAAAAAGCCAGGATCTCAAACAATAACAACTGCTGCAAGAGGCAGATACGAAAACGATCATATTGCTAGAAATGAAGTATTATCACTTATTAAATCATAATAAGAAATGATGACTTTCTAAAAATTACTAACCATTCAAACGAGTAGTTTTATGTTATATAACATATAGAAAGTTCAGGAGGTTGTATTGTGAATAAAAATAACAATGGTGATTATATTGTGATTAAAGCCATTGAAGATGGTGTGAATGTGATCGGACTTACCCGTGGTACTGACACGCGTTTTCATCATTCAGAGAAGCTGGATAATGGAGAAGTTATGATTGCTCAATTTACCGAACATACATCTGCAATTAAAATTAGAGGAAATGCTATTGTTCAAACACAACATGGCGAAATGAAATCAGAGCCAACACGCAAAAACAGACAAGAATAATAAATGTATGTAGGAAATTACTATATAACATTATCCTTCTTGCTAGTTTTTTTGATAAGGCTCATTTTTGTTACTTATGTTAACAATTAGCTCAACTAGATTAGCTTAATTATGAGTGTCATCGTTATAAAGAGAAAGGTGCTTCGAACTAATGATAAATGTTTTTTTCATAGTTAGAAGAACACAATCAATAACGAAATAACTAAATTAAGCTGTTACCAAGTACATATTACAAAACATGTCGCTTCGCTGCTTCCTAGAAAGAACGATCTCTTTTTGGGAAAAAGGCGAAGCGATTGTCAATAAAGTCTATGTATAACTGTTTCGAAGAAAATAGTTATTTCTTTAAAAGTTATGTTATAATGGTCACTGGAATTTAGTAATTAGCACGGTGTAAATATATGGGAAACAAGGGTGATTTAATTGGAAGACATCTGGGGAAAAGTTGCATTATTTAAAGAAGAAATTACAGATATGATACACTATCCTTTTCTATTTAAGCATATTAATGCACCTATAATTGACGAGGATAAAATGTTGCTTCTATATTCAGTACTTCAAGAATTAGAATTATCTAATAAAACAGTTTCTGAATATATGATAGCAATCATGCTTGTACAAATTTCCCTTGATACCCATGATACGGTTACAAATGTAGAAGAAAAACATAGTGACCATCTTACTGAACGACAGCTAACAATTTTGGCTGGTGATTATTATAGTGGATTATATTACAAGATTTTATCACAAGCTGAGGATATTTCATTGATTTCAACGATAGCAAGCGCTATAAAAATGATTAACGAGCATAAAATTAAGCTATATGAAAATAAGCTAGATTCTTTAGATGAGCTGATGAATAGTTTAAAGGTTGTTGAGTCATCATTGTTTCAAAACGTATCAGAATTATTTGACAAACCATTTTGGAAAGAAATTTCTGCTCACTTTCTGTTATTTAAAAGGCTTCTGATAGAAAGAAAAAAATTCCTTAACAACGAACACTCTCTTTTCTTTGACTCATGTAAAAGAGTTATCTTTCAATTAAATCACAAAGATATACATGATAAAAGAGATGGTATAAAGTCACAGTTAATACATATGTGTGAAACTCAAATCATACAAACTAAGAATTTAATAGACAAAGGGTTAGAAGGAAATCCTATCATTAAACATATTATGGCTAATCGAATTGAGCAGCTAATGTATGAAAACTTTTTTACGGTAAAAAAGATAGTGGAAGAAGGGTAGGATTATGCAACAATCTAAAGAAGAACGTGTACACCATGTTTTTGAGAAAATCCATGATAATTATGATAAGATGAATTCGATTATTAGCTTTAAGAAGCATATTAAATGGCGAGTAGCAACGATGAAAAAAATGAATGTTCAAGAAGGTGCAAAAGCGCTCGATGTATGTTGTGGTACAGGGGATTGGACGATTGCACTTGCCGAAGCAGTTGGGAAAACTGGTCAAGTAACTGGCTTAGATTTCAGTAAAAACATGTTAAAAATTGGGCAGGACAAAGTTAATTCTTTAGGCTTAACTAATATTGACCTTATCCATGGCAATGCGATGGAATTACCTTTTGATGATAATTCGTTTGACTATGTTACAATTGGTTTTGGACTAAGGAATGTACCTGATTATATGCAAGTTCTTCATGAAATGTATCGCGTGGTTAAGCCAGGAGGGAATGTTGTCTGTTTAGAGACGTCTCAACCGACACTACCTGTGTTTCGTCAAGGGTATTATTTATATTTCCGATTCGTTATGCCGATATTTGGTAAGTTGTTTGCAGAAAGCTTCAAAGAATATTCTTGGTTGCAGGAATCTGCACGTGAATTTCCAGGAATGAAAGAATTAGCGAAAATGTTTGAAAAGACAGGATTTAACAAAGTTGAATATAAAGCATTTACTGGCGGCGTTGCTGCGATGCACTTAGGGTACAAGTGAAAAAGTTAGCCAAAAGATATATCATATGACATACATTTTAGATTTTTTCTATGAATAAGGTGAAGAGCATGAAGTTAAAAATGATGTATTCATTTTTAAATACTGATATAAATATTGTTGAAAAAGAATTAGAAAAGTCGATTAAGTCTGAACATCCTCTGTTGAGTCAGGCATCATTGCACTTATTACAGGCTGGGGGTAAGCGGATTCGCCCAGTTTTTGTCTTACTTGGGGGTAAATTTGGCGATTACCAAATAGATCAAATTAAATACGTTGCAATGTCATTAGAGTTAATTCATATGGCATCGCTCGTTCATGATGATGTAATTGACGATTCTACCTTACGAAGAGGAAAACAAACGATCAAAGCAAAATGGGATAACCGTATTGCTATGTACACTGGAGATTATATTTTTGCCAGGTCATTAGAACTGATGTCTAATGTTGAAAATATATCTGCTCAACAGATTTTATCGAAAGCGATAGTTGAGGTATGTGTTGGAGAAATTGAACAAATTAAGGACAAATATAATTTTCATCAAGACCTTCGCACATATTTGAGACGTATTAAAAGGAAAACAGCGTTGTTAATTGCAGTTAGCTGCCAGTTAGGAGCAGTTGCTGCAAATGCGGATGATGACATATGTGAATCATTATTTTGGTTTGGTTATTATGTTGGAATGTCATATCAAATTACAGATGATGTATTAGACTTCACTGAAACAGAGGCTCAGCTCGGTAAGCCTTCAGGTAGTGATTTACAACAAGGAAATGTGACACTGCCAGCATTGTTTGCAATGGAAAACAAAGAAATTTACAACGAAATAATAAACATAAATCCAAAAACGACAAAGGAAGAAATGAATCATATTATATCTCTTATAAAGCAATCAGGAGCAATTGAACGATCGATTGAAATAAGTGATAAATACTTACAAAAAGCTCTTGTTGTTCTTGATAGTTTACCGTCTGGTAAAGCAAAAACAGCCCTTTATAATATAGCAAAGTACATAGGAAAACGAAAAATCTAGGCCCAGAACTGTTGCTAAACTATAGAAACAGTGGTAATATTTTGATTGGTTGAACTATATTTGACAACCTATTTGACAATATTGTAGGGGTGGAAGAAAGTCATGGAAAGAACATTTTTAATGGTAAAACCAGACGGAGTACAACGCAATGTAATTGGGGAAATTATTTCACGATTTGAAAGAAAGGGCTTTCAACTTGTAGGTGCAAAATTAATGGCAATACCAACCGAACTCGCAGAACAGCATTACGCTGAACATAAGGAGCGTCCTTTTTTTGGAGAATTAGTAGATTTTATCACTTCAGGTCCTGTGTTCGCAATGGTGTGGCAAGGGGATAATGTTATTGCAACTGCTAGGCAAATGATGGGATCAACTAACCCTAAAGATGCTGTTTCAGGAACAATTCGTGGAGATTTCGGTTTGACAGTAGGTAAGAATATCATTCATGGTTCTGATGCACCTGAGAGTGCTGAACGTGAAGTCAATTTGTTTTTTACAGAAGATGAGTTAGTAGATTATAGTAAGTTAATAAATGAATGGATATACTAATTGATTGCCAGCTCACATAGGGCTGGTTTTTATATCATTTACCGTTAATCGATTTGCAATATTCACTTTTTAATGTCCAGCCGCTGATTCCCCTCGAAATTTCTTTACTATGATTTACATCGAAATTAATAGTACTATCCATTGAGTTCATGTTAGAGGAGTAATAAGTATGTCACGAGATTACATACAATTTATAGAAAATATTAAAAGGAAAACTGGAATTGATTTATCTCTATATAAAGAAGCACAAATGAAAAGAAGGTTAACATCTCTGTATGAAAAAAGAGGGTTTACAAATTTTCAGGATTTCTTTCGCGCCTTTGGAAGCGATGAAAAATTATATGACGAATTTTTAGATAGAATTACAATTAATGTTTCAGAATTTTATCGAAATGCTAACAGGTGGAGTATATTTGAAGAAAAAGTGTTGCCTAAAATATTGAATGGTCGCTCACGATTAAAAATATGGAGTGCTGCTTGTTCTACAGGAGAAGAGCCTTATACAATAGCTATGATTCTATCAAAATATTTACCCCTTTCCAGGTTTTCCATATTAGCAACTGATTTAGATGAAAATGTTATTCGAAAAGCTAAAATTGGTTTGTATCCTGAGCGATCTTTGATGGAGGTACCAGAAGAAATAAAAAGGAAATACTTTAGTAAAGATAGAGCATATTATAAGTTATCAGATGAAATAAAAAGTGCAGTCCATTTTAAAAAGCAAAATTTACTATCTGATCAGTTTGAAAACAATTTTGATTTAATTGTTTGCCGAAATGTGCTTATATATTTTACTGAGGAAGCAAAAGATCACTTGTATCAAAAATTTTCTAATTCACTTCAAACTGATGGTATTTTCTTTGTAGGCAGTACTGAACAAATTTTCACTCCTAATAAATACGGATTCGATTCTGAAAATACCTTTTTTTACCGTAAGGTTTAAGTTTGAAAACAGATAAGCAAGATAATAAAGAATTACTAGAAAAGAGTTCGTCAATTTGATGAATTCTTTTTTAAAAGATGGCTGTTTGTGCATTAATTACTGCCCGAACAAAAGCTATAAACTGTTACAACTAGATTTGTGGCATCTTTTCGCAGATGGGGTTCAGAAATAACCTCATCTTCCTTATTATAATGTTGTAATAATGACAACAAAGGCTACGAAATGAGCTTAACAGATAAAAAAGCTACCTTTTAACTACTGTATATGATATATTGTTACACATAAAAGCTTTAAAGGATTGAAGGGAGATAGAAAGATGAGGTATTTAACAGCAGGAGAATCGCATGGCCCACAATTAACGACGATATTAGAAGGCGTTCCGTCTGGTTTAGAGCTGTTAGTAGATGATATTAATATTGAACTAGCAAGAAGACAGAAAGGACATGGTCGTGGAAGAAGAATGCAAATTGAAAAAGACCAAGTTCAAATTGTCTCAGGTGTACGACACGGTAAAACACTCGGATCTCCAATAGCCTTAGTTGTTGAAAATCGTGATTGGAAACATTGGACGCATATTATGGGAGCTGAACCTCTTGTAGATATAAAAGAAGAAGATGTAAAGCGAAAAATTACAAAGCCCCGGCCAGGTCATGCAGATTTAGTAGGTGCGATGAAATATGGCCATAGAGATATGAGAAATGTGTTGGAACGATCTTCAGCAAGGGAAACGACTGTTCGTGTAGCTGCTGGTGCTGTAGCTAAAAAGTTGCTTGAAGCATTAGGTATAAAGGTAGCAGGTCACGTATTAGAAATAGGCGGTGTAAAAGCTTCTAATGTGAAGTATGATTCGCTTGAAGAATTACAACAGCTAACAGAAGACTCACCCGTTCGTTGTGTAGATAAGGAAGCAGAGAAGAAAATGATGAATGCAATTGATACTGCTAAAGAAAACGGTGACTCCATCGGTGGTATTGTCGAAGTGATTGTTGAAGGAATGCCTGAGGGAGTAGGTAGTTATGTTCATTATGATCGAAAATTAGATGCAAAAATAGCTGCTGCTATTGTAAGTATCAATGCATTCAAAGGTGTGGAGTTTGGAATTGGGTTTGAAGCTGCCAGAATGCCAGGAAGCAAAGTTCATGATGAAATAAATTGGGATCAACAGGAAGGTTATACACGTAAAACGAACAATTTAGGAGGATTTGAAGGTGGAATGACAACAGGTATGCCAATTGTCGTTCGTGGTGTAATGAAGCCTATACCTACATTATATAAGCCTCTTCAAAGCGTGGATATAGAAACGAAAGAAACATTTGCAGCAAGCATTGAACGATCCGATAGCTGCGCCGTTCCAGCTGCTAGTGTAGTTGCAGAGGCTGTTGTTGCGTGGGAACTTGCAAATGCAATCATTGAACAATTTGGTCAAGACCGAATAGACATTATTAAAGAAAATGTAGAGAATATGCGGAAGTATGCTAAGGAGTTTTAATATGGAAACTCTTAAAGTAACAACTGAGTCAAAATCATACCCTGTACATGTTGGACAAGGAATTATAACCCGTTTATTATCATGTATTGATGAAACAAATGTTAAACCAAATAAATTATTTATCATTACTGATGATACAGTAGCTAAGTTATATTTGCGACAAATTTTAAACATCATCGGGCAAAAATATGAATTGGGTCATAAAGTTATTCCAAGTGGTGAGGCTGCAAAATCATTTGATAATTATTTCGATTGTCATACAGAGCTATTAACATTTGGACTTGATAGGTCATCACTCTTAATAGCTCTTGGTGGTGGGGTTGTTGGTGATCTAGCAGGTTTCGTGGCTGCTACATTTATGAGAGGTATCCCTTTTATACAAATTCCAACAACTTTATTAGCTCATGATAGTGCTGTAGGAGGGAAAGTCGCAATCAATCATCCTTTAGGAAAAAATATGATTGGTTCTTTTTACCAACCTGAAGCTGTATTATATGATATAGATTTTTTATCTTCATTACCGGAGATAGAAAAAAGATCTGGCTATGCTGAAGTCATAAAGCACGCACTTATACATGATGCAACATTTTTTGAATGGTTAGTATTAAATGTAAATACGATTGGGGAATTGAAAGATGAAAAGCTTATTTATGCCATTATATCTGGTATAAAAGTAAAATCAGAAATTGTATCCTCTGATGAGAAGGAAAGTGGTGTACGTGCCTTTTTGAATTTTGGCCATACGCTAGGACATGCCATTGAAGCTGAACTAGGCTATGGGAATATTACGCATGGTGATGCAGTCGCAATTGGAATGTTATTTGCTTTATATGTAAGTGAGGAACGGTATGATATTGACTTACAAATTCCTAAAATAACAAGTTTGATGACGTCTATCGGATTTCCTACTGAAATACCGAGTAAACTTTCATTAGATGGTCTAATTAAACGAATGAAGAATGATAAGAAATCGGTCACTGGGATGGTTCGATTTGTTTTATTAAAAGAGATAGGCACACCAGCAATAGAGCCAATTGAGGACGAAACTTTACGTGCATTATTATCAAAATTTATGAAAGGAGAGTAGATATGATTCGTGGGGTAAGAGGAGCAACGACTGTCGAAAAGAATAATGCAAATGACATCATTAAAGCGACAGAAAAGTTATTATTGGAAATGATTGAATCTAATAAAATTATACCAACAGATGTAGCATCTGTTATGATATCAGTAACAGAAGACTTAACAGCAAGCTTCCCAGCAAAAGCATTACGGAATATTGACGGTTGGATGTATGTACCTGTTATGTGTATGCAGGAAATTACTGTACCGAATGCTCTATCACATTGTATTCGCGTGATGATGACTATTAATACTAGTTTGGAGCAAGAGGAAGTAAATCATGTTTATTTAGAGAAAGCTACTGCATTAAGACCTGATTTATTTGACAGAAAATAATTGTACTTTTTCTTCTGTTTGTTTTTGATCTGCCGAATTTCTGACAATTTGAGGTGGGGGCATAGACCAAACTGTTATAGGTGGTTTATTGTTTGCGCATATTTGTCATTATAAAGCAGGTCAATTGTGCTTTTAATATTAAATTTTACAATAAGAGGTGTGTAAAAAGATGGATATTAAGAAACAATTTCTTACTTTAAAGCCATATCAACCAGGTAAGCCGACAGAAGAGGTACAGAAAGAGTATGGGCTAGACAAAATTGTAAAACTTGCATCAAATGAAAACCCATTTGGTAGTTCAAATAAAGTAAAGAGTGCCATTCATGATAACTTAACTTCGCTTGCCATATATCCAGACGGATACGCTGCGAACTTACGAGAAAAATTAGCCACTCATTTAGGTGTTGCGGAGTCCCAACTCATATTTGGCAATGGCTCTGATGAAGTGATTCAAGTGATAAGTAGAGCATTTCTCGGCCCTGGTACAAATACGGTAATGGCAACACCTACATTTCCACAATATCGCCATAATGCTATTATAGAAGGTGCTGAAATAAAGGAAGTCCCATTAATTGAAGGCCATCATAATTTAGATGAGATGCTTAATGCTATTGATGATCATACGCAAATTGTTTGGCTTTGTAGCCCAAATAATCCTACAGGAACATATATCAATTCAGAAAAGCTATTGTCATTTTTAAACAACGTTCCAAATAATGTTCTAGTAGTCATTGATGAAGCTTATTACGAATATGTAACCGCAACCGATTATCCTGAGACGGTTCCATTACTTGATTCATTCGATAATTTAATAATTTTAAGAACCTTTTCAAAAGCACATGGTTTAGCTGCGCTTAGAATTGGTTATGGTATATCTCATCAAGAACTATTACAAAAAATAGAGCCTGGAAGAGAACCATTTAATACGAATAGATTGTCTCAAGCAGCCGCGTTAGCATCCTTAGATGACCACGCTTTTATTGATCAGTGTGTTCAAAAAAATAAGGAAGGACTTCAACAGTTCTATACATTTTGTGAGCAGTATCAATTAAGCTATTATCCATCTGAAGGAAACTTTATTTTAATTGATTTTGAGACTGAAGGTAATGAAATATTTCAATATTTACTTGAAAGGGGATTTATCGTTCGGTCTGGAAATGCCCTAGGATTTCCTACGAGTGTTCGTATAACCATAGGGTCAAAAGAACAGAATGAAGAAATTATAAATATATTAAGTGAAATGTTAAGTAATAAGACTGCTAACATGAAATAGCTATAGGTGATTAAATATGAATAAAAGAGTATTAATTATAGGTTTAGGTCTTATAGGTGGATCAATAGGATTAGCAATTAGTAAAGCACATAAACAAACAACAATCATTGGGTATGATATTAATACTCATAACTTAAAACTTGCTAAAACTTTAGGAATCATAGATGAAATTGGTATATCTTTAGAGCAAGAAGTAAATAGTGCAGACTTGATTATTCTTGCGACCCCTGTTAGACAAACAGAAATATTAATTGAACAAATGGCACAGTATAAGTTTAAGAAATCAGTTATCGTAACTGATGTAGGGAGTACTAAACAGTTTATAGTGTCAAAAGCGAAAATATTCCGTGAAAAAGGTGTTACTTTTATTGGTGGGCATCCGATGGCAGGATCTCATAAGAGTGGAGTAGTGGCAGCGAAAGCACATTTGTTTGAAAATGCATTTTACATTTTAACTACACCTGAAGATGTTGGTATTGAACATGTAAACGATTTGAAGGAGTGGTTAAAAGGTACAAATGCTAAATTTATTCATTTATCTCCACAGGAGCATGATAGAATTACTGGGGTCATTAGTCATTTTCCACATATTATTGCAGCAAGCCTTGTACATCAGGCGGAAACGTTTCAAAATGAACATGAATTTATAAGTAGACTAGCAGCTGGAGGCTTTAAAGATATTACAAGAATAGCATCAAGTAATCCGGAGATGTGGCGTGACATTTTACTCCATAATAAGGATGAGTTGTTACATCTATTCAACCACTGGACTAGTGAAATGGAAACAATTCGAAAAATGATTGATAATGAGGATGGTGAAGGAATCTTCTCTTACTTTTCCTCAGCAAAACGTTTTCGTGAATCATTACCAGCAAAGGCCAAAGGTGCCATACCGTCATTCTATGATTTATATGTAGATGTACCCGATTACCCTGGGATTATCTCTGAGGTAACAGGGTATTTGGCATTGGAGAAAATAAGTATTACGAATATACGTATTATCGAAATACGAGAGGATATATATGGAGTTCTTCGCCTTAGCTTTCAATCGGAGGAAGATCGAAATAAAGCAGTTTCCTGTCTTGCGAAGCATACCAGCTACGATACGTATTACGGATAGAACAAGGAGTGAACCTATTGAAAATGATAAAAACGAAGGTACCTAGCTTATTAGGGACCTTACATATTCCAGGAGATAAATCAATCTCTCATCGTGCAGTGATGTTTGGTGCAATTGCTAATGGTAAAACGACAATCAACAATTTTTTAACGGGAGATGATTGTTTAAGTACAATCGATTGTTTTCGCAAAATGGGTGTTGCCATTAAACAAAATGACGATCATGTAGAAATAGAAGGACAGGGTATCGAAAAGTTAAAAGAGCCTTCAGATATATTAAATGTAGGAAACTCGGGTACGACCACAAGGTTAATACTTGGCCTTTTAGCAGGCTGTGATTTTCATGCATGTTTAATTGGCGATGATTCCATAGCTAAAAGGCCGATGGGAAGGGTTACTATTCCATTAAAAGACATGGGAATTCAAATAGATGGGCGCTCAAATGGAACATTAACCCCGTTATCAATTCGTGGAGGGAATGTCAAACCTACACACTATATTTCTAAAGTTGCTAGCGCACAAGTGAAATCTGCCATTCTTCTAGCGGGATTACATGCTGATGGTGTGACATCTGTTACAGAACCACATAAGTCAAGAGATCACTCCGAGCGAATGTTACGAGCATTTGGAGCTGACGTAAAGGAAGATGGACTAACTGTATCTATTGAAGGTAAACAGCCTTTAACGGGTACGAATATTGAAGTTCCAGGAGATATATCATCAGCCGCCTTTTTTCTAGTAGCAGGAGCTATTGTTCCTAACAGCAACATCACGTTAAAAAACGTTGGGGTTAATCCGACACGAACTGGGATTTTAGATGTGCTACACATGATGGGGGCAAATATTAATATAACAAATGAGCGTTTGGAAAATTTTGAACCTGTAGCTGATATTAACATTACAACTTCTGAGTTAAAAGGTATAGAAATCGGTGGGGACCTCATTCCAAGGTTAATAGATGAAATACCGATCATAGCCCTGATGGCTACGCAAGCTAAAGGTGTAACAGTAATTAAAGATGCAGCAGAATTAAAAGTTAAGGAAACGAATCGTATTGATACAGTCGTTTCACAATTAATAAAGCTAGGCGCAGATATTACTGCAACTGATGACGGGATGATTATTAATGGCACGACTAAGCTGACAGGAGATCGTGTCGATAGCTATCATGATCATAGGATAGGTATGATGCTTGCAATTGCAGGATGTATTTGTGAAGGAGAGATGACTTTGCAAAATGATGAGGCTATATCGGTATCCTATCCAAACTTCTTTCATCATTTAAATAGTCTTATCAATTAAAGTACGGTAGATTTTTGTAAGAATTCCCCACCTAAAGAGGTGGGGTTTTTTATCGGAGTAGAGCTGGCATTTAGACGTTCATTTTTACTTTTCCGGGAGGGTTTAGTTATTTGTTGTGTAATTAATAACTAGGTTAATGTTTATTTAGAAGTAAGTAGGAGGGTTGCAACAAATCATATGTTTTTGGCTGTTTTCTCATTGGTTGTTCCTAGTCGTTCTTACATATAAAAGTGAAATATTTAACGTTCGTGGTACCTTTTTTACTTGAGAAAGATTACCTTACTGTCCATTATTAGTAACAAAGTAACAAGGTTAACAAAAGTGCCTTTGTTTTTTATTAGCAGATTGAACATTAAAGTGTCTATATGCTAACTAACGATGTTAATGATATGAAAGCTTATAGCTAGATTTTGTAAAAATAGTAACAATGCTAATCGACAGAGCATTATAAAAGAGCGGAATATATTTAATCGTATCTCGTCATAAAATACTATCTTAAGATATATTGATTGAGAGGAAGAGAGACGTTATTGATTTGATAATTTGTGTCATAGTTACCATGCTTCGTACATAGCTTGTCATAAGACCTTTTTATCATTTCAAGGGGGATATTATGGCATATATTATTGATGAAGCCAAAGTGTTAAAAGGTAATGGAGTCGAAGCATGTTCGATATTTGTAAAAAATAATAAGATTGACTTTATAAGAGAAAACGCCAACAGGTTTCGTTCGCTTAAGATGAACGTCAATAGTTTTATCGTTACGCCTGGTCATGTGATGCTTGATCTATCACTATCGACATCCCTCCCCTTTCAATTATTTAAACAACACCTTCGGACTCATTTCCTCATGAAGGGCTGTACAACAATACTTGTTATTTGTAAAATTCCTTATGAAAATCAGCTAATAAATGAACTCAATAAAGTTCGGGGAAATTTAGTTAACAGTCCGATTGATTATTACATTGGAGTGCAAATTTCTTTGAAAACATTAACCCCTTCTTTTGTACGAGCTTGTAAACGAAATAAAATACCAGTAATATTAGTTGAAATTGAACATGAAGATGATTTATTTGATGTACAGTGGGGATGGATTAGGGAAGCATTATTTTTATATCCAATTGTATTTATCCCTGTTTGGCAAAATCAAAATCGACCAAAGCAAGAGCAAAAAAAGCTTACAAAGATTTGGAATCATCATACATCAACACATAAAATTCCAACTATTGCAGAATGTCCACAAGAGGGAAGGCCGTTGTCAAAGGAAGTATTAACAAAGATAGGAATCTATCCGGCTAAAGGGGATATTCGAGTTGGAGGGGAAGTTGATTATAATTTGTATAACAAAGAAGATCAAGTAAAGAAAGTTGCTCAAAAAGCATTTGTCGATTATCATAATCATAACCCCGCTATAACGGTGCATAAGGGTGTAGTTATTAAATCAGGTGATAAAATCGACTTCCGACCAGGTTTTGGAAATGAATGTAGTGTTAAAATTCCTGGGTATTTTTCTGCACCTACATAAACAGAACATAATTAATACTTGATGTGATAATAAAATAAGAAGGCTCTTTTCGCAAACTTTGTTGCTCTCGAGATTTATATAGGAAAGCAACAAATAAATATATGCAGTTGACCACATTTAAAATGAGAAAAGTTTCCATGAAAGCTTGTTTTATACGTATTTTATTTCTTATAAAGAAATGCAACAATTAATGCGGAAACAGCCAGTAAAAATGAGTTTAAATAGAGAGGATTACTGTTATATGAGTACTATCGATAAAGCGTTAAGTTATATAGATAATGGAGATGTAGAGAGAGGTATTGATCTTCTAAATAGTTTAAAGCTAAACTGTACAGATGACGAAAAGTACCGGATTGCGGAGATATATTTCGATTTAGGGTTCGCAGATGACGCCAAAGTTGTGCTTGAAGAATTGTTACTACTTTATCCTAATGAAGGAGAGTTATTAACTTTCTTGGCTGACGTGCTAATCGACTTAAATCATGAAGATGAAGCTATTGAGGTATTAAATACCGTATCCAAAGAAGATCCAGCATTTCCTCAAGCGTTATTGCTGCTTGCAGATTTATATGAAATGCAAGGTTTAGAGGAAGTTTGTGAACAAAAATTACTGGAAGCAAAAAGTATTTTACCTAATGAACCACTTATTGACTTTGCCCTTGGAGAATTTTATCTAAGTCATGGATATTTTAATAAAAGTCTAGCGTACTTCATTCGACTCGTAGAAAATAGTGAAACAATTTCAGGAGTAAATCTTAATCAACGTATTGCAGAAGCATACAGTTCAAGCGGTGAATTTGAAAAGTCACTTCAATATTATCAAGCAGCACTAGAAGAAAATGTAGATATTAATTTATTGTTTGGTTACGGATTTACTGCTTATCAAGCTGAAAACTATCAAACCGCAATTAAGAAACTTACTGATCTTAAAGAGATGGATCCTGAATATACTTCATTATATTTATATTTAGCAAAGTCTTATGAGCATGAGGGTGCTACGACTAAAAGCTTGGAAGTAGTAAAAGAAGGACTTGCAGTGGACGAATATAATAAAGAATTATATTATTATGCAGGGAAATTAGCGATTTCTGCAGGTGAGAATACGGATGCCATTCAATATCTATATGAAGCCTTAGCATTAGATCCAGAATACGTCGAAGTAATCCATACGTTAATTGAGCTTTTCATGATTGAAGAGAACTATGACGAGGTTGTAAATACAATTGAAGAAGCAAAAAGATATGGATTAGATGATCTCCAGTTTGCTTGGCAAATAGCAAAAGCTAAAAGCAAACTTGAAAAGTTTTCAGATGCATTAAAACATTATCGTCTCGCATATACTTTCTTTAACAATGATATTGCATTTCTTGAAGAGTACGGTTATTTCTTAGTTGAAGAAGGCTTGAGAGATGAGGCGAAAACAGTTTTTTTACAGTTACTTGAACTAGACCCTGCCAATACGGAAATTGCTGATATGTTATTACAAATGGATTATTAATGATTAGTTGAATCATGTTGTCTAACTTGTATAGCTGTTAATTGTTTTGTTTTCCTTTTATAGTTGAAAAGGAGGGAAGGAAGAGTATGGCGATTCCTGTTTCTGTTAATGAAAAAAAAGATTTTATTCGTTGGTTCTTAAGTAACTATCAATTAAAAAGAAGAGAGTGTGTTTGGATTTTAAACTACTTAATGAGTCATGATCAACTAATGAAACACGTTCATTTTGTAGAACAATCGCAATATTGCCCTCGAGGAATTATTATGTCAACACATTGTGTTGATGATGTTCCCTTTCGTTTTTATAAAGAAAATGTGATGACAACAGATGCTGAAAAATCCTTTCATGACATAAGGTTAAACCGGGAAGAGGAGATTTATATACAGCTAAACTTTCGAGCATCCATACATTCTCCCAATTATGCTGCTGTTTTAGAGGAAAATCCATATATTCCAAAACAGATGCATATCAATGAGAAAGACCGCATTTTAGCTGAAAGGTTTTTAGAGGATTCTATACAATCGTTTCAAAAAGACAAACTGTTAAAGCTGATTGATGAGGCGCTTGACTGTGATGATAAAGATGAATTTAACCGATTAACTGAAATCTTAAAGAAAATATGAACATTTTATGAACTTTTTTTATTGTATGTAACCTTGCGTTATAATTTAGCAAGGTTTTTTTTTATTTGTAGTTTTCTTATGAATGTAATTATGATATGTTTTTTGCTAGTAAGGAAATTTAGTTTTTCAGACTGAATGATGGAGGGATAATTTTGAGATGGACAATCAATGATATTGACATGTATTTGAAATCGGCAGACTATGTTGATTCTGCTATCATTCCACTAATACCATTCGGTTTAGGTTCAAATATCAAGTCAACTGTAACTATGGGAGAATTCATAGGGATGATTACTTATGAGTTGGAGCGTCAGTTTAAAGGAAGGTTATTGCTATTACCACAGTTTACATACATGCAAGATGAGGAGATAGAAACGAAGAAAAATAAGTTGTTTACGTGGTGTAATGAATTAAAAGCTAATGGCATAAAGCATATCTTTATTTTGACAAGTGATAGTGAATGGAAGCAAATTGAATCTATAATGGAAGATATGTTAATCTGGTTGCCCGCCTTACCACTTGAACATTTAGATGACGAAGCCTACAATACAATGATGAAAGAACAAGTAAATCAATTAATTCCACTTTTTATTAATACGTGGAGAGAAAAAAACAAATAAATCTCTATAGTAGGACACATAGTTGACATGTTTTAAGAGAATGATAATATTGACCTCATTGGCATATTGATATATCATGAGTATGTCCTAGTTTTATATGTGTATAATGTATGTCCGGGAAGGACCTAGCAATGTTTAGAGGGGGGAAAAATATGAGCGAGAAAAATCACCGAGTTTCTAGACGACAATTTTTGAACTACACTCTTACTGGTGTCGGTGGATTTATGGCGGCAGGGATGCTAATGCCGATGGTTCGCTTCGCAGTTGACCCTGTACTTAGACCATCGGAAGAACAAGAAATGCTTCCTGTTGCACAAGTTACAGATTTAACAAACGCGCCGCAATCGTATTCTTTTAAAGTCGATCAAGTTGATGCATGGTATGAGTCAGAGGTTCCTTATACAGCTTGGGTGTATAAAGATGAAAAGGATGAAATCGTCGCATTATCACCTATATGTAAGCATTTAGGCTGTGTTGTAGACTGGAATACAGATGATAGCAATCCTAACCACTTCTTCTGTCCATGTCATCTTGGTCTTTATACGAAGGATGGAACCAATGTACCTGGTACACCACCTTTGGCACCGCTAGATGTGTATGATTTTAAAGTAGAGGACGGGACGTTATATCTAGGAAAAGCAAAACCACGAAAGGAGGCGTAATTAATGTTAAACAAGATTTATGATTGGATTGATGAGCGATTAGACATTACGCCTTTGTGGCGAGATATAGCTGACCATGAAGTACCTGAGCATGTTAACCCAGCCCATCATTTCTCAGCATTTGTGTATTGCTTTGGTGGCTTGACATTTTTTGTTACTGTCATTCAAATTCTATCTGGTATGTTCTTAACGATGTATTATGTTCCAGATATTGAAAATGCATGGAAATCGGTTTATTACTTACAAAACGAAGTAGCCTTTGGGCAAATTGTTCGCGGAATGCATCATTGGGGTGCTAGCTTAGTTATTGTTATGATGTTTTTACATACGCTACGAGTATTTTTCCAAGGGGCATATAAAAAGCCACGTGAACTTAACTGGGTTGTTGGAGTTTTAATATTCTTTGTAATGTTAGGATTAGGATTCACAGGCTATTTATTACCTTGGGATATGAAAGCGCTCTTCGCTACTAAAGTAGGACTAGAAATAGCAGTACAAACACCGTTAATAGGTGAACAATTAAAAACACTATTAGCTGGACACAGTGAAATTGTAGGGGCACAAACATTAACCCGTTTCTTTGCTATTCATGTATTCTTCTTACCAGGAGCTTTACTTGGATTGATGGGAGCCCACTTCTTAATGATCCGTAAGCAAGGAATTTCAGGTCCACTATAAAATATATGAATAATTGTATATACCTTAAACAAAGGAGGGAGAATTGAATATGCATCGTGGAAAAGGGATGAAATTTGTAGGTGATTCCCGCGTGAAAGCGGTAGAAATGCGTAAACCGAATATCCCGAAAGATTATTCGGAATACCCAGGGAAAACCGAGGCATTTTGGCCAAACTTCTTATTGAAAGAATGGATGGTAGGAGCAGTCTTTCTTACCGCATACCTAATCTTAACAGTAGCCCATCCATCGCCTTTAGAGCGTATGGCGGATCCGACTGATACTGGGTATACTCCACTGCCTGACTGGTATTTCTTATTCTTATATCAATTACTTAAATATACTTATGCGTCTAGTCAGTATACAGTATTAGGTGCATTTATTATGCCAGGATTAGCATTTGGTGCATTATTGCTCGCGCCATTTTTAGACCGAGGACCAGAGCGCCGTCCTCTTAAAAGACCTTTAGCTACAGGATTCATGCTATTATCAATCGCGGCAATTACTTTCTTAACTTGGGAATCTGTAGATCAGCATGATTGGGAATTAGCTAAAAAGCAAGGAGAAATTGTTATTGTACCTGATGTTGAGGTAGATACTGATGCTGAAGGTTATAAATTATTAGAGGCAAATACTTGTTTATCTTGTCACGGTAATGACTTGTTAGGTGGATCTGCAGCACCAGCACTTATTGATACAGGCTTAACTGTTGATGAAATTACAAATATTGTGATTAACGGACAAGGGGCAATGCCTCCAGGCATTTTTAATGGAACTGATGAAGAACTTCAAAAGGTTGCAGAGTTTATCGAAAGCTTGAAGCCTTAAAAAAAGCTGACTAAATGTCAGCTTTTTTTTATTAAGAATGTTTTTGCATTTGATTGCTACTATTTGTTTTTAGATATAAACACGTATACATCTAGCGCTAGTGGCATTTTTTGTTTCGATGACTAACGTATAAAACCACATATTAAGATACTAATTTAATAACAATAGCAACAGAGTTTGCGATAAAAGCCTTTGTTAAAATAGATAAAACTTGTATAACACCTCTTCAACTGTGTTCTACAATCGTACAAATAGTAACAAAGTTTACTGAAAGAGCTGTTTAAAAATAACTTTGTCCAAGTTTTTTAAAAATTGGTTTATTACGTCGTTGAGAAGATGGAGGTGCTTTATCTGTATGATCTTCTTTAACACCGACGTAGGCTTGAAGTAGCATTTTTGCCTGGGACAATGGCATATGCGTTTTAGGGTTACGATATGATTGATTTAAATCCCCAAGATGTGGAAGTTTTGAAAAATCATCTTTTGTAGGGGGCATATGGAAAAAATATTCACCAGCAGACACGAGTACATCTGATTGCTGAATGCTGTTACGAGGATTTCTAGAGAAGTGAAGGCCAATCTTTTCCGCCTTTTTTTCAGCTACCAGTTTTTGCAGAGCCTTCCGCTTTAGCAGATACAAAAATTTAGGGTTTGTAGCTGTTTTAGCATGACGGTTTACAATGAAGATAGCCTTAGTGAGGTTATTAATAGTAGGTTTCAGTGGAGGAATTTCATTTGAGTTATTCATGGTCATCACCTTTCATTTATCTTTTAAAAATAGCTGTTTTAGCATAGATTGTTGAATATTCAATACGGCTAGAATTTGTCGTCATTTCTTCTTTAAAAACGAAGACTGTTTCGTAAAACGACATATTTGTCTTCTAGTTTACGAAAAGAGCATTTAAAATTAATTAGCTTGTATATATATACCATTATACATTTTGTGTATGAATTTGCAAAAAAAAAGATATATCGAGAAAGTTGTTTATGCTTAATGGTAAAATAAATTACTCACATTGTACACTATTTATAGGAATTTATCTTTCTGCTTATCGTTTGAGAGTGTGGCTGAACAAGTCCAGAGGACACTTAAGTCCTCTTGGATATTGGTAAATAGGCAGCAATTGTTTGAGAGTGTTAATTAAAGGCTCTTTTCGTAAACTTAATTAATCTCTTTTAGTTTTATGATTATGATTAACTGATGTGTACGATGTGATTTTTATAGTCTTTAACGAAAAGCAACATTTAATGCGAAAACATCCTAATTTAAAGGGTGCTTTCTATACGAATAAGGATAATTATAACCAAAACTGTAAGGGTTTCCGTAACCTCCCCCATAATAATATCCTCCGCCATAGGGATAGCCGCCGTAATAAGGAGGATAATATGGTGGTCTAAAAACATAAGGGCTTATTGCAAGTCCAGCTAAAAAGGGGAGAAATGGGAATCTTTGATAACGTTGAAAATGATGTGGATACATATTTCATCCGCCTCCTATCGTTCATTCTTTTCATCATATGGGAAAAAAGCGGAAGTTGAGCTTGATTACTTACAAGCTGTGGAGGAGGATTAAGCCTATATTTTATCTGTCTACAAGTTTTTATAATATAGGAGTGATTAGATGTTCGTCTATTTAACACAAATATTGTCTGTCGGAATTGGAGGGGCATTGGGTGCAAGTGTACGTTATTTATTGCAAGTTGGTCTTGGGAATGACTTTTTTCCAATTGCCACTTTTATTGCAAATATGGTAGGCTCCTTCTTATTAGGCTTGTTATCAGGACTAACGGCAAGATATGAAATGAAAAGCAATATCAAACTATGTCTTGGAACAGGTTTTTGTGGAGGTTTTACAACAATGTCTGCTTTCGCAGCAGATATATATATTTTAAATACTCAGCAATATTCAAGTGTAATGTTTGTTTATATAAGTTTAACGTTATTGCTAGGCTTAATATTATCTTTTATCGGGATAGTAATTGGACGAGGAGTAAAAAGATAAGTGATAGGAAGGTGATGTGGTGTTGACTATTTTGTCAATCATGCTTGGGGGAGCGATAGGAGCAATGAGCCGATATAGTATCGGTTTACTCATTTCAAAAAAAAAGAAACATTTAGGGTTTCCGGTTTCAATGATCATTGTTAATTGGATTGGCTCTTTCGGTCTAGGTATCAGTGTTCATTTTATAACGGGCTTATATCCTTATGCTCAATCGTTCATAACAATAGGTTTTTTTGGAGCGCTTACTACGTATTCAACTTTCAGCGTGGAGGCAGTAGAATTAATCTTAGAGAAAAAGTATGTAAGTAGCTTATTATATATAGTACTAACGTTTATAGGGAGTATTGGTTTATATTCTTTAGGGGTCAACTGGTTTTAGAATGTTATCACTCCTATCAATTAGTGAGAACACGTCAGGATAGGAGTTTTATATATAACAGTAAAACATTATGTTACTCATATTAGAATACAATACTAACAACTGACTCTAGCCTATTATTAAGCATTAAGATGGAAAACAGTTATTTCCGGCTTTGATAAAAAACGGAATGGGAGTCGTGTTGTGCCAATACCGCGATTTACATAGACACTCAAATTGCTTTCTTCTACTTCATAAAAACCCTCAACATATGTTGTTGCTAGTGGAGGGGTAATTAGTGGACCAAAAAAAGGTAGCTGTACTTGCCCTCCATGGCTATGGCCAGATAGTTGAAGATGAATTGGGTATTTTGATGTCACTTGAGCAGCATCTGGTTCATGTGCTAATAATATCGTGAAGAGCTCTTGTGGAACATTTTTCAAAGCTTTATCGTAGTCAGGATGTCCTAGTAATAAATCATCAACTCCTACTAAACATATTTGACTACCATCAGGTAAACTAATAATAGTTGATTCATTTACTAGCAATGTAAACTCTGCTTTGTTCATAATTTCAAGATAAAGATTTGATCCATATCCACCATGGTCGTGATTGCCGTATATAGAAAATTTACCTAGTGGAGCTTTAATACTTTTTAAAATTGCTGGTATTTTATCAGCATCTTTAAACGTCATAGGACTATCAATTAAGTCACCTGTAAATAATACTATATCTGGTTTTTCTTCGTTAATTTTATTCACTGCACTTTGAAGTTGCTGCAAATTATAGTTATATCCAATATGTAAATCACTAAATTGAACAATTTTTAGACCTTCAAAATTGTTTGGAATGAGTTGATGGGATATATTTTGATGAACTATAGACAGTTGTTTCGGCTCAATATACCTTGCATAATAATAACCTAATGAGGTTGCTAACAAACTACCAACAGTGATAGAAAATGAGCGTTTTAAAAATGTTCTTCTCGTTTGCTTCTGTGTCATTTTATTTCTCAACCTACCTATAAATACAAATAAAATCTATATAAATCTTATGTTTATTATACTTGTTAGCAGGGAGAATAAAAAGATAGAATAGTAACATACATTATTTTCTAAAAACTTAATTAAAAGATTAGAAAATTTAGAAAAGACGTGGTATGATTAAAATGAATGGACATTCATTCATTTTAAAAGGGGGTTCACATGATGAAAGATAAGGTAGTTATAGTAACTGGCGGTTCTAGTGGAATGGGTAAATACATGGCAATGAAATTTGCTCAAGAAGGTGCGAATGTTGTCATTACAGGGCGAAATGTGGAAAAACTTAATGAAGTTAAAAAAGAAATAGAAACCTTTGACGGACAAGTGTTGACAGTACAGATGGATGTCAGGAATATTGAAGATGTTTCACGAATGGTAAAAGAAACTGATGAAAAATTCGGTAGAATTGATTCACTAGTAAATAATGCGGCAGGTAATTTTCTAGTTCCAGCAGAAAATTTATCTGTAAATGGTTGGAATGCAGTCATTGATATTGTGTTAAACGGTACATTCTATTGTAGTTCAGAGGTTGGAAAGTATTTTATAGATAAAGGGATAAAAGGAAGTATCCTAAATATGGTAGCCACATATGCCTGGGATGCAGGTCCTGGAGTTATTCATTCTGCATGTGCAAAAGCTGGAGTTTTGACAATGACAAGAACTTTAGCAGTTGAATGGGGAAGAAAATACGGGATTAGAGTGAATGCTATCGCACCTGGTCCGATAGAAAGAACAGGTGGAGCTGAGAAATTGTTTATTTCTGAAGAAGCAGCAAAGCGTACACTCCAAAGTGTTCCATTAGGTCGATTAGGAACACCTGAAGAGATAGCTAGCTTGGCATACTATTTATTATCAGAAGATGCTGCATATATTAATGGTGAATGTGTGACAATGGATGGTGGCCAGTATTTAAATCAAATTCCATTTTAAGAAAAAAATAACAAAATAGATGTAAATATAAGGGATATACCGAATAATTTCTTTGGTATATCCCTAGTTTTATTTAGTAAATATCACCATAAAAAATACGTCTGAATATAGATAACTTATTTGTGAGAAAGTAAAAAAAGGATGTGTGAAGGTGGTGATGCAGTGAATAATTTAACATTTATACTGATGATTATTTCGATCCTTATATTAACGATCGGTCTAATCAATACCTACAGGTTAGGAAGGGCATTAAAATTGCAACAAGATGAGTATGACCCGGAATTAAATGAAAAGGTCCAAGATCACCCAGTTATGAGAAATCCTATTTTTATTGCATATTTAATAGCACTTGGATTGGTTGTTGCCTATATGATTTATTTAGCTGTTAACTCAAATTGGTAGCCAATCCAATTTGAGTTATTTTGTTGTTAACATAAATTGGTAACCAAGCCAATTTGAGTTATTTAGTTGTAAACACAAATTGGTAACCAATCCAATTTGAATTATTTAGTTGTAAACACAAATTGGTAACCAAGCCAATTTGAGTTATTTAGTTGTAAACACAAATTGGTCAGCCAAGCCAATTTGAGTTATTTAGTTGTAAACACAAATTGGTAGCCAATCCAATTTGAGTTATTTAGTTGTAAACACAAATTGGTAACCAATCCAATTTGAATTATTTAGTTGTAAACACAAATTGGTAACCAATCCAAGTCTTCTATTAACCCCTATTCTTAATAAGGTTTTCAAGAATAGGGTGTTTTTGTGTGCACCACTATAGTTTATGTAGAAAAAAACAACACTAGTGTAGAGAAAAATGTCAAAATATTATGGATATTTACGAACGATTTATGCTAAATTAAGTCATATTTGTTGATACAATGATATTAACTATAAAATCTAGTTAAGAAAGGAGAATTATTTGGTCAATTACTTCACCCAACTGTTGCTGTCTATCGCCTTGTTATACTGTTCTGTAGAAGATACGCAATTATATACACTCCCCTCTAAGGAAAACATAATAAATCATCTACAAGATGCCTTTAACACACAAGTCTCCTTAAGTGAAGATTATCGTACACATGAAGAAATCACTGAATTACTCTCACCGTATTTTAATGATGAATTTATGAATAAGTTTATTAGTGAGAATGTTGTTCAAGAAGAAGATGGTTACATAACTCTTGGAACCGATATTGCACGTTATTACATTCCATTCTTTTCGTATACAGATCAAACAGTAGTAATATACGACATACAATTGCAGCAAATATATATTTATGAATATTTTTTAGAAGAAAATAACATCTTATTTACAAGTCCTGACCATTATGAAATTGTCACACTTAGCAAGGTAGAAGGTGAATGGAAAATTGCGGAGATTGAAAGTAGCGAGAGTAAACCGTATCGAATTAGCGAAATTGAAAGAACAAACAAGGTGGAGTAGACTCTCCACCTTGTTTGTTTTGTATAACCCACGTTAAAATAGACTCACGACTATTCTTCTATATTAAGTATATTAGCTAATTTTGTGAGATCAAAACCTTTTACAATTTCCTCATCAATAATAATTGTTGGTGTAGAATAGGCTTTATATTCATTAATTAAACGTTCTCTTTCACGTTTATTTTTTGTAATATCGATCTCTTGATATGTTATCTTGTGGTGTGCCAAAAATTTTTTAACAACCTCACAAGGTGGGCAGTCTGGTTGGCTATATACAGTGGTGCTTTTCATAACAAATCATAGGCCTCCTGACGTATTGTTATAAGCTGTGCTCAGGTTAAGATATAGGGATCTTGGTTTCTTATACTTTAGCAATGATGATAAAACTATTCTAATTGTTTAGAAATAGTTTAACAGATTGCTAAAGTATGTAAACAGCTTTGTCGACCTCTATTGTAACATATGTACACATGTAGCTCATCCTTCATGGGACATATCTTCAATCAAATCATTCTTACCTAAATAATCTACAATTCCCATTGCACAGACTGACATATCCATAGGTATAATATTGTAAATCGGATGGCTTTCGGGAACTCCTTGCTCGTGAAGATAAGCAGAAATCATTGAAAATAGTTCCTCAGTTACTGCTTGAACTTTATGTTCATTATTTTTGTTAATACCTTTAGTTCCTGCATCAATAAATTTTGGTATCCAATAATGAAGTTGATTGAATACTTCCTCCACATTTGTTGTCATGCCATAATGTCCAAAATAAATGGCTTTTATATCTAGTTGCTTAATCACTTTTGCAGAATGTAACATTTTTTTTGGGTCAAATTGATTTGGAGATGTTGAAGGTAAGAACAGCAAGATATTTAGCTCACTTAATTGTTTGTAATAAATGCCTAGAGTATCACCTGTAAATATTCCCTTACTAATTGGGTCATAAATGCTGAAATGATGATTTGCATGGCCAGGTGTATCGTAAAAAGTTAACATTCGATCTTTGCCAATTTGAAGTTGTTCTTTATCTTTCATAATTACAATTTTGTTTTCTTCGATGGGAACAATTGGGTCAAATAATGTATTGAAATTTATACCGTAGACTGCTTTAGCGCCCGCTATTAATTTGGATGGATCAACTAAATGTCTTGCGCCTTTAGGGTGTACGATAACTTTAGCATTTGGACAATGTGATAATAATAATCCAGCTCCTCCTGCATGATCAAGATGTATATGGGTAACGATTATATAAACAATCTCTTCAGGTTCAACGCCTATATCAGCCAAACCCTTCAATATGTATGGTATCGATGGACTAGCACAAGTTTCTATTATCGTTGGCTTATCGGTTTTAATTACAAAAGTTCCAGTCCTTTCCTGCATTCCTAAATCAAAATCGTCAATTAAAAAAATGTCATCAAAAATTTGAACAGGCGTACTCAATTATATATCTCCCCTTTGCAAAAAGAGTATTTAATACCTTTTATTGTATGTGCTTTATTTATATAAGTAAAGTAATGAACAGAAAATTCAGAAAGATAAATCACGAAAAATAGTGATGAAAATTTCATTGATAGTAAAACATATATAATAACTCATGTAGTAAAGGAGAGCGATATGATGTCACAATTACAAGCAATCATAAATCGTCTCAATAGTTTGCGCGAAAATACGTTGCAGGGAGATTTATCCCAGCGATTTTTTGAAGTGGAAGGAGAAAAAAAATGCAGTGTTAAATTCTTTCAAAATAATAATGCTTTTGAGCTGGAGGTTTATGAAAAAGGAGAGCAGTCTAAGCGATACCAATTTGATAATATTGACATGATTGCAATAGAGATATTTGACTTAATTCAGTAATTGAAAAAAATTATCGTTAATATATTCAGGGAGGTGGTTGATTGTTTCCAGATATTTTTGTCGTTTGCCCACAATGTAAATCAACATCAACGATAGCTTCTGTTTTAACAGCCCAATCAAATCAAAATGTTATTTATACATGCCCTAAATGTAATTTTATTGCACGCAATATTGAAACAAGTAAAGGATGAGCCCTCTTTTAAAGAGGGTTCTTTTTTTGCTGTAGTCGCATTCATTGTTGCTTTCGTAATAAGAGTCTAAACACGAATACAGCAAACGTTCGAGTCATCTTTTCTACTCTATAGACAATAGAAATATTTCGTAGACATCATTTACTTAAATATACGTAAAAATCGAATAAAACCTTATTTTGTAGTTTTCAAGAAAAAATGCAGGAATACTACGAAAAGAGTTTTACGAAATAAACCATTCTATTTATAAGCATTAATTTATAGAACTATTTCATCCAAGACTACGTATATTATAGTAAATAATGCCAGGGGTGGGATAACAAATGAATGATAAGCTCATGTTTTACAATATATCGGAAACGAATATGTCATTTGAAACAGTTATCTGTAGAATCACTGAATTCATGAAAAGTGACCCCCATTCGCTTTATGTTTTGTCGATAGGCACAGATTCACATATTCATAAAGAAATTACTCGTTTTATTACGGCTATTCACTTACATAGGGTGGGTAAAGGTGCTTGGGGATGTTTGAAAAACTACAATTTATCTCGCCCGGTTCGAAGTTTGCGGGAAAAAATATCTTTAGAAACTAGTTTAAGCCAAGAAATTGCTTATGATTTTACGACAAAGTATGTAACAGAGTTATCGGAGGTTATTTTACCTTATATTGATAAAGGGGCTGATTTTCGATTAGAAGTTCATTTAGATATCGGTAAAAAAGGTATGACAAAGGAATTGATACATGAAATGACAGGGAGAATTACTGCAATGGGAATAGAAGCAAAAATTAAACCAGATTCTTACGCTGCTTTTTGTTATGCAAACCGCTATACAAAGTAGTTAAGCAACAGCCCTTACATAAAGTATTATTGCTAATAGTGTGATACAATAAAAAGGAAAATGAATAGTTAAAGGGGAAGATCAGCAATGATAAGCTTACACAGTAGTGAATTCTTAGAAACAAACATTAAGGATTTACTTATTCCAGCTGATAAAGTGGCCCATGTACAAATAGGGAATAGTTTAGAGCATGCCTTGTTAGTATTAACAAAGTCTGGATATACAGCAGTACCTGTATTGGACCCAATGTATCGTTTACATGGCTTAATAAGTTCTACGATGATATTTGATGCTATTTTAGGCTTAGAAAGAATTGAATTTGAGCAACTTGAAAATATGAAAGTTGAAGACGTCATGAATAGTGATATTCCAAGATTATATGTAAGTGATTCCTTAACAAAAGGTTTAAATTTGGTCGTTAATCATCCGTTTGTGTGCGTACAAAATGATGATGAGACGTTGGAAGGAATATTTACCCGAAGAGCTATTTTAAAACAATTAAATCGCCACGTTCACAAATTAAATAAATAGCATTGTTCGCTGATATTTCATCTATTGAAGCGATAAGAAAAACTGAGTTAGAGGTATGAACATGCAATTTTCAGAGTTTCAATTATTAGTTGTGTTAGCTCAAGAATTAAATATGCGTAAAGCTTCAGAAAAGTTATTTGTATCTCAACCTGCGCTGTCACAAAGGCTTCATTCTATAGAAAAAACATGGGATACTCAAATCTTTCTTCGTTCCCAAAAAGGATTAACATTAACACCGGCTGGTGAAAAAATTGTAAACTATGCAATGGAAGTAGTGAGAAATGAAGAAAAGGTTCGAGAAGAGATCAACAAGTTAGACCAAGAAATACACGGAACTTTAAAAATAGCAGTTGCAACGATTATCGGACAGCACTGGTTACCGAGTGTGTTAAAACAGTTTGTCAATACTTATCCACATGCAAAAATATCGTTAATAACAGGGTGGAGTAGTGATATTTTAAAAAGCTTGTATGAGGATTCAGTGCATATTGGTATTATCCGAGGTAATCCAGAGTGGAAGGGTGTAAAAAAGCATCTACTGTCGGATACTTTATATTTAGTTGATACAGAAATTAATAAAATTGAACAAGTTTTAGAAACTGAAAGGCCTTTTATCCAATTTAAAAGTGACTCTACTTATTATCAAGAAATACAAAATTGGTGGCATCGTCAATTTCAGACAACTCCTAAAAGGACAATCGTTGTAGATCAAATTGAAACTTGTAAACAAATGGTTTTACATGGAATTGGCTATGCCATCCTACCATCTGTTACTCTAGATGGGGATTCTAACATGTATCGAATTCCATTATTAGATGAAAATGACCGTCCAATTACTAGAGATACATGGTTACTTGGTTATGAATCTGCATTTCAGCTAAAACAAGTACAAGCATTTATTGATATAATAAAGAACTCAAAGCAGTAACTTTGTAGAGTTCTAAAACAGTTGTCACATATTCTTTTGTCTGTTAAAGTATAACAGAATAACTAATTAAACAAGTAAAGTTGTGGAGGTATAAGCTATGAAAATGATGGATGCTAACGAGATCATATCTTTTATTTCAAATAGTAAAAAATCAACCCCTGTAAAAGTATACATAAAAGGTGAGTTGGAAGGTCTTGAGTTTGGTGCTAATTCTCAAACATTTATAACTGGAGATACAGGAGTAGTTTTTGGAGAATGGGAAGACATTCAATCTGCTCTAGAGAGTAATAAAGAAAAGATCTCTGATTATGTAATTGAAAATGACCGTAGAAACTCTGCTATTCCAATGCTAAACCTTAAAAATATAAAAGCACGAGTTGAACCAGGTGCGATTATTAGAGACCAAGTGGAAATAGGAGACAATGCTGTAATTATGATGGGAGCTTCTATTAATATTGGTGCAGTTATAGGTGAGGGAACGATGATCGATATGAATGCTGTTCTAGGAGGACGAGCAACAGTAGGGAAGAACTGTCATATCGGAGCAGGTGCAGTACTTGCTGGTGTGATTGAACCACCTTCAGCAAAACCGGTTGTAATTGAAGATGGTGTTGTCATCGGAGCAAATGCGGTCGTTCTTGAAGGAGTTACTGTTGGACAAGGAGCAGTAGTAGCCGCTGGAGCTATTGTTATTGATGATGTGCGTCCAAATACGGTAGTAGCAGGCACCCCAGCTCGTGTAATAAAAGAGATTGACGACAAAACAAAATCAAAAACTGAAATTATGCAAGAGTTAAGAAAACTGTAAATGTGATAACAGAAAGGCCTTTTTCGTATCTTTTTTACCGTATTCTCAAAGAATGGACAGCATGAAGAGTTTTGTTAGAACTCAAAAATGTTAAAAGTAGAAAAGACGCCGCTGTATACGTGCTTAATCTAAGTACGAAAAGAAACAATCATAAAAATAATGCTAAGCGTGGACGAATAAGTCCACGCTTATGTTTTAAGGAGGTATAAATTTGAGTGAAATGGACCGTTTTATAAAAATCCGCAGAGATTTACATAAAATTCCTGAATTGGGATATAAAGAAAATAAAACCCAACAATACTTAATTAACTACTTATCTACTCTAAATGCTGAACGCTTTGTTATGAAGAAATGGAAAACTGGTTTATTCGTTAAAGTTGCAGGAACTAATCCGCAACAAACGATAGGTTATCGGGCTGACATTGATGGGCTTCCTATTACTGAAGAAACTGGGTATGAATTTTCAAGTAAACATAAAGGCAATATGCATGCGTGTGGACATGATTTTCACATGAGTATTGCGTTAGGCGTGCTAACTCACATTGTAAATCACCCTAAACGTGATGACGTTCTTTTTTTATTTCAGCCTGCTGAAGAAGGCCCTGGAGGAGCGTTAGAAATGCTTAATAGTGAGATAATGAAAGCGTGGAAGCCAGATGAAATATTTGCTCTACATATAGCGCCAGAATATCCTGTTGGAACGATTGCAACAAAAGAAGGGTTGCTTTTTGCTAATACGTCAGAATTATTTATTAATTTGAAGGGGAAAGGTGGCCATGCTGCTTATCCGCATCTTACAAATGACATGGTTGTAGCAGCTTGTGCACTTGTTTCTCAATTACAATCTATCGTTTCGAGAAATGTCAATCCACTTGATAGTGCCGTTGTTACCATTGGCAAAATTACCGGAGGAACAGTACAAAATATTATTGCAGAAAATGCAAGGTTAGAAGGAACGATTAGAACTTTGTCTGAAGAAGCAATGAACGATGTAAAAGGTCGAATAACATCTATCTTGAATGGGATTGAAATAGGGTATCAATGTGAAGTAGAAATCGACTTTGGATCGAACTATTACCAAGTGAATAACCATAGCGATAAAACTCGTGAGTTCATGCAATTTGTTAACGACCAGACAGACGTAAAGATGATTGAATGCACCGAGGCTATGACAGGTGAAGATTTTGGTTATTTAATTAAGGATATTCCTGGCTTCATGTTTTGGTTAGGAGTCGACTCTCCCTATGGCTTACATCACGCAAAGCTCATGCCAAACGAACAAGCCATACCAGTAGCCATAAACTTAATCACACAATATATTAACTACAAGCAGGGTTTGACCCCCACTATATTACCGAGTTAAGTGGTAGGGGGTTAGACCCTTTTATAATGAATATTTTATTGGATGTTAGCCAAATTAAATGTGAGGAGGTGGTTTTTGATGGCAAAAGTAGGAGTTGAGCAATCGTTAACCCAAGTACAACAGGCACTTGAAGAGAAGGGACATCAAGTAGTTCAGTTACAACAGGAAAGTGACGCTCAAGGATGTGATTGTTGTGTTGTAACTGGGCAAGACTCCAACTTTATGGGAATGAATAATGTAGCAACAGCTGGCCCGGTTATCGAAGCGAGTGGGTTATCTGCAAATGAAGTGTGTCAGAAGGTGGAAGATAAATTAGGCTAAGGTGATTAAAGAAATAAAAAGAGGACTAGGAAATCAAACTATTCCTAGTTTTCTTTGTATGGAATAAAGACCATTTATGTTAGAAAAAACAACTCATTTGTCATGATAGTACTATTATCGGGGCGTAATATTTTTCATCCGTTAGTTTGTTTGATAAACTATTATGTGTAGAAAATAAATGATGCACCAAAAAATATAATAACTATCTATTTAAATTAATTATAATTTAATATTGACTAAAAACACATTGTATATTATAATTTTTTTTGTTAAGATATTCATTAATGAGAATTCAACATATTAATTCTCAATTACAATAATATTGGAGGTAATACATATGGCAGAACGTCTAGTAGGTAAACAAGCACCACGTTTTGAAATGGACGCGGTTTTAACAAATGGAGAATTTGGTAAAGTAAGTTTAGAGGAAAACATGAAAAATGATAAATGGACTGTGCTTTTCTTCTACCCAATGGATTTTACTTTCGTATGTCCAACTGAAATTACTGCTATTTCAGATCGTTATGAGGAACTTGAAGATCTAGATGCTGAAGTAATTGGTGTTTCAACTGATTCAATTCATTCACATAAGGCTTGGATTAACACACCAAGAGACAGCAACGGCTTAGGACAATTAAACTATCCATTAGCTGCAGATTTAAATCACGCTGTATCAAGAGATTATGGTGTTTTAATTGAAGAAGAAGGAATTGCTCTTCGTGGATTATTTATTATTAGCCCTGAAGGGGAATTAATGTACCAAGTAGTACACCATAATAATATTGGACGTGAGGTTGAAGAGGTACTTCGTGTACTACAAGCTCTTCAAACTGGAGGTCTTTGTCCAGCTAACTGGAAACCAGGTCAAAAGACACTTTAATTCACTAAGTATTAACAACACTTTAAATGCAAATAGACATGTGCATACAACTGCAACATATAGAAGAAAGGGTCTAACGAATATGTTAGACCCTTCCTTAGCATCATCGTTGTAATTATATTAATATAGGCTGTTCAAAAAGTCTGGATGAAGGATGTAATATTTCACGGTAAGTGACATTTTGAATAGTACTTCCTGGACTTGGTACTCGTAAATATTAATTTGTAGTATGTGAGACTACAAGTTACTCGGAGAAATCAAAACACTTATCTCAGCACTACGCCTTTTATCTTTTGAACATGCTCTTATAGGAGTGAATTTAATGAAATTAAGAGAACAAATGCCAGAGTTAACTGGAGCAACAACTTGGCTAAATGGTGAAGTAACAAAAGAGCAACTTGTAGGTGATAAGCCAACGTTAATTCATTATTGGTCAGTTAGTTGTGGGTTATGTAAAGAAGCGATGCCTCAAATAAATGAATTCCGTGACGAATACAAAGATAAATTGAATGTTGTAGCAGTCCATATGCCACGATCAGAAAAGGATTTAGATATTGAGAAGGTAAAAGAAGTTGCTCAAGAACATGATATATCGCAGCCCCTTTTCGTAGATAACGATCATAAGTTAACGGATGCATTTGAAAATCAATATGTTCCAGCATATTATGTGTTTGATAAAGAAGGAAAATTGAGACATTTTCAAGCAGGTGGAAGTGGTATGAAAATGTTGACAAAGCGTGTAAATCGTGTTTTAGAAGAGTCGGAAAAAGCTGAATAATAATAACCATGTAAGAAGCCCAAAGTGAAGTATATTTTGGGCTTTTTGTTTTGAATAGCTTCCAGTTTTATTAATTGGTTTTATTGTCATTATTGGGAATAGAATTTTAAAAATAGAAAATAGTAGAAAAATATGATGAAACACGGTATATTTATTTATACGTCTAAAAAAACAACAATAGTTAGTTAGGAGGTCATAAGATGGAAACTTTTCGTAAACTTAAAAGCTTTTACTGGCCATACAAACATATGTTCTTATGGTCATTATTTTTTTCATTGTTTGTAACGGGAATTATTGTAGTGTATCCAATCATTTTACAATATACAATTGATGAAGTTTTTATTGGTGGTAAACACTCAGCTGTTCCGTATTTGGCTTTAGGCTTTGTTGGAATTATGATTATAAAAGGTATTGCAACTTTTTTTCAACAGTACTTAGGTGATATGTTTGGCATAAAATCTGTGTATCATCTTCGAAATACACTGTATGAAAAACTGCAATATTTGCCTTTTCGTTATTACGACAACGCCAAAACAGGAGATTTAATGTCAAGATTAACTGCAGATGTTGAAGGTTTTAGATTTTTCTTATCATTCGGTATTTCAGAATTTATTCGTCTCATACTTTTAATTACAGTAAGCTTATCTGTTATGTTTTATTATTCTATTGAATTAGCAATGATAACGATTGCTGCTTTACCGTTTTTAGCAATTGTGGTTTATAAGTTTGATAAGCAAGTTCATCCAGCCTTTAGAGGAATCCGTAAATCATTTGGCCGCTTAAATACTAAAGTGCAAGAAAATATTAGTGGAATTAATACAGTGAAATCCTTGTCTAGAGAAGGATTTGAAATATCAAAATTTAATACAACGAATGATGATTATAAGGATAAATATTTGCATACAGCCAATGTATGGGCTAAATTTTTCCCGTTAATGGAGTTTATAGGTAATCTATGTGTAGTAGCGTTATTAGCATATGGTGGGAACTTGGTTATTAATGGAGAGCTAAACCCTGGAGAATTAGTAGCTTTTTTCAGCCTTGTTTGGTACATTATTTGGCCGATAGCAAACTTAGGGTTTGTAATCAATTTGTTTTCACAGTCAAAAGCCTCTGGTGAAAGACTGTTGGAAGTTCTTGAGGCAGAAGAAGAAATTAAAAATGCTGAAACACCTATTACTACAGCAAAGCTTGAAGGTAATATAGAGTTTGAGCAAGTTACATTAGAATATAGTGATGAGGATACAGCTGCAATAAAGAATATTTCTTTTCATGCAGAAAAAGGGAGAGTTATTGGTCTCATTGGGTCAACTGGTTCAGGAAAGACGAGTGTTACGCAATTATTAACAAGATTTTACGACCCTGCAGCTGGTTTTGTTAAAATCGATGGTAGGGATGTAAAAGATTACGCTCTCCATACTTTGAGAAAAAACATTGGTGTTGTATTGCAAGAATCATTTTTATTCTCATCTACAATAAAAGCGAATATTGCCTATGGAAAGCCTGGGGCGACCATGGATGAAATCATTGATGCTGCGAAACGTGCGAATGCACATGAGTTTATAATGGATCTGCCTGATGGATATGATACGTTGTTAGGTGAAAGAGGTATGGGCTTGTCTGGTGGTCAAAAGCAGCGTATTGCCATTGCTCGAGCAATTTGTATTAATCCTAGTATTCTCATTTTAGATGATGCGACAAGTGCTGTTGATATGGAAACTGAATTTAAAATTCAGCATGCACTTCAGGAAGTAATGAAGGACAGAACTACGATTATTATCGCTCATCGTATTTCTTCATTAAAACATGCAGATGAAATATTAGTATTAGAAGAAGGTAGAATTGTAGAACGAGGACTTCATAATGAGCTATTGAAGAACAATGGGATGTATAAAAGGATATACGATATTCAATATAAAGATCAAAAACGTATTCTTGCTACTCAGATCGGATAAGGTGGGGTGAACATGAAAAAAGAAAAACTGAATGAGTTAGTAAAAGAGAGATTTCACTATTCCACAGATCAAGCTATCGATAAACCATTCAATTGGAATCAAATGGTTCGATTGCTTAGTTACATGAAACCATATGTTAAATCATATTTACCGTTAGCGATCCTGACAGTTATTATAACTACAGCTGTACGTCTCATTATTCCGATCTTAATAGGAATCTACACGCTAGACCAAGCAGTGAAATATAAGGATACAGACTTATTGATTAAACTGGTTATCATTATCGCTGTTTTATATACGGTCTCGTATGTAGCAAATATGTTGCGTATTCGCTGGATGAATTTACTTGGTCAAAATATTATTTATGATCTACGTAAACATCTATTTACCCATGTTCAAAGGTTGTCACACAAGTTTTTTGATCAACGATCAGCGGGTTCAATATTAGTTAGGATCATGAACGATATTAATTCATTACAGGAATTGTTTACAAATGGTGTCATTAATTTATTAATGGACTTAATTATTTTAGTAGGTATTGTTGTTATTTTATTCTCAAATAGTCCATCATTAACGATTGCCATCATGGTCATTTTACCAATTATGTTTATCATATCGACAAGCTTACGTAAAAATATACGACGTTCATGGCAAAATGTGCGGATGAAGCAGTCGAAAATGAATTCACACTTAAATGAAAGTATTCAAGGGATTCGTGTGACGCAGGCATATACACAAGAGCCTGAAAATATTACTTTTTTTGATGGTATAAACACTGAGTCCTATCTTTCATGGAAAGATGCAACAAAAAAGAACGCTCTTTTTAGACCATTTGTTGAAATGTCTAATGCGATTGGTACAGCGATCTTAATTTGGTATGGATCAATTTTAATTACAGGTCAAAGCTTGAGCGTCGGGGAGTTTGTTATGTTCGCCTTTTACTTAGGTATGTTTTGGGAACCTATTTCAAGATTAGGCCAAGTTTACAATCAATTATTAATGGGTATGGCATCTAGTGAAAGGATTTTTGAATTTTTAGATGAGAAGCCACTCGTTTCAAACAAAATAGATGCAAATCCACTGCCAAATATGAAAGGTGATATTGATTTTCGTGATGTGACTTTTTCATATGACGACAAGAGAACAGCACTTGACAAAGTTTCATTATCAATTAAACAAGGTCAAACTGTTGCCCTAGTTGGGCATACTGGGTCAGGTAAAACTACGATTGCAAATTTAATAGGTAGAAACTATGATGCTACAAGTGGAGAAGTAATAATAGATGGTTATAACATAAAAGATCTGTTATTGGACAGTGTTAGATCACAAATTAGTGTAGTTCTACAAGATACATTTATATTTTCAGGTTCAATTATGGATAATATTCGTTTTGGAAGACCTGATGCAACAGAAGATGAGATTATTGAAGCAGCAAAAGCCGTTGGTGCACATGATTTTATTGAAAAACTAGCTAACGGCTACGAGACAGAAGTAGAGGAAAGAGGCAATGTCTTATCTGTCGGAGAGAGACAACTATTATCTTTTGCAAGAGCATTGCTTGCTGACCCAAAAATATTAATACTTGACGAAGCAACAGCAAGTATAGATACAGAAACAGAAGTGAAAATCCAACAGGCTCTAAAAGAACTATTACATGGTCGAACTGCAATCATTATAGCCCATAGATTATCCACGATTAGAGATGCTGATCATATATTTGTCCTTGAACAAGGTAAAATTATTGAAGATGGAACACATGAACAGTTGATGGAACATCATGGAGAGTACTATAAGTTGGTTGAAGCACAATTTAAAATGCTTGAAGTAGGATAGTAACAAACCACCGAAAAGGTGGTTTGTTTTTTTGTAAGGTTCTTTTCTTACTTTGTATTTATTACTATCAAGATTTTAGTAAATAAAATGTATTATATGATTTTATAGTCTCTAAAGAAGAAAAGATACCCCTAGCGTTATTAAGATTCGTGTGTTGTTGGTATTACGAAAAGCAAGAAGTAATGAGGAAACAAGCATTAGTAAGGTTCTTTTCTTACTTTGTATTTATTACTATCAAGATTTTAGTAAATGAAATGTATTATATGATTTTATAGTCTCTAAAGAAGAAAAGATACCCCGAGCGTTATTAAGATTCGTGTGTTGTTGGTATTACGAAAAGCAAGAAATAATGCGGAAACAAGCATTAGTAAGGTTCTTTTCTTACTTTGTATTTATTACTATCAAGATTTTAGTAAATGAAATGTATTATATGATTTTATAGTCTCTAAAGAAGAAAAGATACCCCGAGCGTTATTAAGATTCGTGTGTTGTTGGTATTACGAAAAGTAAGAAATAATGCGGAAACAAGCATTAGTAAGGTTCTTTTCTTACACTTTGTGTTATTGTTACCAAACTATATCCATGAAAAATGGTTTTATATATTAGTCATCGTTTTACAGAAGAAAAATAACCCCGAAAGTTTGAAATTTTTCGAGTTTACTTCATATTACGAAAAGCAACAATTGATCCGAAAACAAGGATTAGTTAGGTTCTTTTCAAGACTTAGTATTTATTATTATCAAGATTTTAGTAAATGAAATGTATTATATGATTTTATAGTCTGTAAAGAAGAAAAGATACCCCGAGCGTTATTAAGATTCGTGTGTTGTTGGTATTACGAAAAGCAACAATTGATCCGAAAACAAGGATTAGTAAGGTTCTTTTTGAGACTTAGTATTTATTATTATCAAGATTTTAGTAAATGAAATGTATTATATGATCTTATAGTCTCTTAAGAAGAAAAGAAGCCCTGAGCGTTATTGACAATATTTATAGTCAATTCTTACATAGCGTATATGAGAAGATTGATACAGTGCTTTTTACCTATATTATTAATACAAGGATATAGTCGATAAGTAGCAAGGATTTTATCTAAAATTATAGAATATTTATAATTGTACAAAATATAAGGGAGGAAAAAAGATGAAAAAATTTATAAGTTTGTTATTTACTGCATTACTAATAGTAGGTGTGACGCTACCTACGTCTGCTTCAACGAAATCAGAAGAAAGCATCTCTTATACGATTGTTTTTAAGAAAGAACAACTACCAGATGATGTCTCTTCAATCGTTGAGGAGCTAGGTGGTACAATAGTTAAATCCATACCGGAGATTGGTGTCATTCAGGTCAAAGCTCCTACAGATTTTGCTAAGGAAGCAATAAAACACGCTGACATCTCAGCTGCAAACCCTTCGTTAGTCGTAAATGCACCTGATTTACATTCAATCGATATAGAAGATACATCAATTGATGTAAATAATGCTTCCTTATATGATTTACAATGGGACATAAAAAGGGTGACAAACGATGGTGCTAGCTATGATATTAACACTGGAAATCATGATGTTGTCGTAGGTATTATAGACTCTGGGATAGATGTCAATCATCCTGATGTTATAGAGAACTTGTTGCCAGGTTCTAAAAACTTTGTACCTGCTGGAGGATTCACTGGTGTAGATAAGTCCGAAACGGGTGATTTATACGATATTCAAGACCGTAACGGACATGGTACGCACGTTGCTGGAACAATCGCTGGGAACGGCGAAATTTTAGGTGTTGCTCCGAATGTAGGCTTCCGTTCATATCGTGTATTCGCAGCTGAAGGCGGAGCTCATGACACTTGGATTGTAGAAGCAATTATTGCCGCTGCCAATGATGGAGTTGATGTAATTAACATGAGCTTAGGGGGGATCATGGCTAAAGGGCAAGTGTACTTCACTGATCCTGAAACTGGTGAGAGAACAAAACTAGGTGATGATGTTGCTGAATTTGTAGCATATTCTAGGGCGATGAAATATGCAGAGAAAAAAGGAGCTTTAGTTGTGACCTCTGCAGGAAATGATGGTATAAATGCATCAAATCATAAAGAAGTTACAGAACTCGCAAATATAAAATATGGTCCAGATGGGTATGAATTTATAGGTGCTAGCTTTTATGCTCCAGCGAGTATTCCAAACGTAGTGTCGGTATCAGCAACAGGTCCTTTTGATGAATTAGCTCTTTACTCTAATTACGGAAATGGGTTTGTTGATGTTGCAGCACCTGGTGGAAATTATGAATTGTATATGGAATATTTAAATGCAGGAATCTTTGACGAATATATCGCTAATCGTTTATTTGAGGGCGAGTTTAATCTTAGTTCAGTACCGGATGTATCTTATGAATACGATGCCGATGGTGTAATTGTTGACTATAGTTATATCGGCCCTTCATACTCTTGGCAAGTAGGTACATCCATGGCTGCTCCAAAAGTATCAGCAGTAGCGGCACTTATTTATGCCACAAACGATGATATTACACCGAAAAAGGTAAAACTGCATTTACAAAAATCAGCTGAAGATTTAGGTAAAAATGGGCATGATGAATCCTATGGACAAGGTTTAGTTAATGCTTACTATGCCTTAATGAGATAAGTACGTTAGTTAACTAAGTGAAAATGGTTAGATAAGTAATACATGCTGAGATAAGCTTGATTGCTTATCTTTTTTTTGTTTTGGCTCATTTCGTAAACTTTGTTGTTTTTCACTTTTATTTGAGTAGCAAATATGTATAATATGATTGTTATGGTCTATAGAGAAAAAAAGAAGCCTAGAACGTTAGCTATATAAGTGCACTTATATCTAAGAACGAAAAGCATCAATCAATGCGAAAACAGCTTATATTTTATGGTAAAATCAATTTGAACCATTTTCTTCACTATATTGGAGGAGTTAACGTGAAAAAAGAATTTGCAGTAATTGGACTAGGAAGATTCGGAGGAAGTATTTGTAAATCTTTAAGTGAACAAGGTATGGAAGTATTAGCTTTTGATATTGATGAAGATAAAGTAAATGAGTATGCTAATATCGCTTCCCATGCAGTAATAGGAGACTCTACAGATGAGTCAATATTAAAAAATTTAGGGATTAGAAATTTTGATCATGTTATTATCGCAATTGGTGATAACATTCAAGCTAGCATTTTAACTACACTCATTTTAAAGGAGCTCGGAGTTGAAAATATAACAGTCAAAGCACAGAATGATTATCATGAGAAAGTACTTTCTAAAATAGGTGCTGATCAAATCGTCCATCCCGAACGAGATATGGGAAGAAGAATAGCGCATAATATTATTTCAAATAACGTATTAGACTACTTAGAATTATCAGATGAGCATAGCATTGTCGAAATTGTTGCAAGTGAAAAAATTGATGGTAATTCATTAATTGATTTAGACATACGGGCTCAATATGGAATAAACATTGTTGCAATTAAACGAGGTAAGGAGATCATTGTTTCACCTCAAGCAACAGAAAACATACATGAAGGGGATATTTTAATTGTTATCGGGGCAGATACAGATATCAATAGATTTGAAAAACATGTGATATAAGAAAGAAAAAGGGCTAACCTCGCTGTTATGTATTTTCTATTTATAGAAAATACATTTAACAAGCGAAAAGCCCTTTTTGCTTAAGTTATACTTCCATGATGATTGGTAAAATCATTGGACGGCGTTTTGTCTTTTCATATAAAAATGGTGATAAAGTATCTGTAATTTCATTTTTAATTTCAGACCATTGACTTGTGCGACGTTCCATGACTTTATTTAAATGCTTTGTTATTAAATTCTGAGCATCATTTATTAAGTCTCCAGATTCTCTCATATAAACGAAACCTCTAGATATAATGTCAGGTCCAGCTGCAATTTTAAAGTCTTTCATGTTAATGCTAACTACAACAATAACCAGCCCTTCTTCTGATAAGATACGACGATCGCGCAAAACGATATTACCAATATCCCCTATACCATTACCGTCAATATAAACTGATCCTGAAGGGATTTTTCCTGCAACAGATGCTTCCTTTTTGCTTAAAGCAAGCACTTCTCCATTGTCCATAATAAAACAATCTTCTTCCTCTACACCACAATCAATAGCAAGCTTTGTGTGCATTTTTTGCATGCGATATTCACCATGAATCGGCATAAAGTACTTAGGCTTAATTAATCGTAGCATTAGTTTTTGTTCTTCTTGTCCACCATGCCCAGAAGTATGAATGTCATTTAATTGACCATGAATAACTTCAGCGCCTGCTCTTGAGAGCCTATCTATTGTACGGCTAACGCTAATTGTATTTCCAGGAATAGGTGAAGATGAAAATACAACTGTATCACCAGGGATAATTTGAATTTGTCTATGTGTGCCATTTGCAATCCTGGATAAAGCTGCCATTGGTTCCCCTTGACTACCTGTACATAGAATTGTAGTTTGATTAGCTGGCAGTCTGTTGAGTTGAGCCGTATCTATAAATGTATCTTTCGGACATTGAATGTATCCAAGCTCTTGGCCTATTTCGATAGCACCTTCCATGCTTCTCCCAAATACAGCGATTTTACGATTATTAGCAACCGCTGCTTCAGTAACTTGCTGCAATCGATGAATATTTGATGCAAAAGTTGCAAAGATAATTCGACCATCAACTTTCCTGAAAATATCGTGAATGCTATCACCTACACGCCTTTCAGACATAGTGAAATCAGGATTTTCACTGTTTGTGCTATCTGAAAGTAAGCATAACACTCCCTCTTTCCCTATTTCTGCCATCTTTGTTAAGTTTGCTGGCTCTCCAACAGGAGTAAAGTCGAATTTGAAGTCACCGGTATGTACAATTTGTCCTGCAGGAGTTTTTACAACAATACCATAAGAATCAGGGATACTATGAGTAGTCCTGAAAAATGTAATTGCTGTTTTTCTAAATTTTATAATATCGTCTTCTTTAATTTCATGAAAAGTTGTTCTTCGTAATAGTCCATGCTCTTCTAATTTATTTCTAATAAGGCCTAATGCTAATTTACCACCGTATATAGGAATATTAAGCTCACGTAATAAATACGGAATTCCTCCTATGTGATCTTCGTGTCCATGTGTTATAAATAAACCTTTTATTTTATTAGCATTTTTGACTAAATAGCTATAATCTGGTATTACGTAGTCGATACCTAAAAGTTCATCTTCAGGAAATTTAATTCCAGCATCAATTAAGATTATTTCATCTTGATATTGAACACCATACGTGTTCTTTCCGATTTCACCTAATCCGCCTAGAGCGAAAACCGCTACTTGATCATTTTTTACAAATTTCATTAGTTATCAATTCTCCAATACTTTAAAATCTTCATTTCTTTGTTCGAATTCTAAATATTCACCACTTACTAGCTGAACAAACTCAATATTTAGATTTCGATCTTTTAATTTTTCTCTTACATCCTGTTCTGAATCAGCGTTTATGTACACAGTTTGCGTCTTTTCTCTCACTGGTACTTCAAGTACATCTTCCTGAAAATAAACTTTAAAAATCATTCCTATCTCTCTCCTTAACCTCCGAAATTACAATTCACTTGTTTTATTATAAATAAAATAACATATATTTCATTTTTTTGCTGAAGTATATGAAAGTATATATTTATAGTAGTTACATTCACTTATTTTACAATAAAATGGTCCATGGTGCTAATTAAATAATGAGCCCTTCAGTAGAAGGGCATAAATGCATTTATATTATTATGCAATAGATTTTTTTCCTACAAGATCCCGCCACTGTTTCAACAATTTTTTTCTGAGTTTTTTTAGCATAGCTATGTCAACTCCTTATATATTTATTGTAAACGAACTTTAGTAATTGTTAAAGGGTATTTACAATCTTTATTACTAGTATATGTGTTCAAGATTAAAGTTCTCATGGGTAAAAATGGAACAAAAATTTTGATCTATACACGGTAAAGATTTTTTTTAGCAGTGATATAAACGATCGCTGAGTCAAACAATAATATTTTTTTAAAAAAATAGGTGGATTATATAATAGTTATACATAACTAAATTTCTTCTACTATTAAAATTTAAAAGTCCCAGATGTTTAGAAATGAAGTGATATTCGTAATTCAAGAGTGGGGGAGGTCTGGTATGGTTATGATGAACAAAGATAAAGGATTATATTAGAACAGTAAGATATTTGCGAAGCACTTTAAAACGAAAACGATCACAGGTAATACAAATGAAACAGTAGGTGAGAATAGCAAAGGATCAGATCCAATTTAATTAGGGTCTGATCCTTTTAGTCATCTATCAAGAGGTGTGGCTTCTTCTAACAATGTAAACGGCTCTTTTTCATTGATATGGTCATAAAACATGATGCCGTTTAAATGGTCTATTTCGTGCTGGAAGACGATGGATGGAAGTCCTTTCAGGCGTATAGAAATATTTTCACCTTCTAATGTGGTTCCTTTTACTGTGATTCGAGCATATCGTGGAACGTACCCAGGAACTTCTCGGTCAACTGAAAGGCAGCCCTCACCTGTTGTTAAATACGTTTTTTCTACAGAATGACTAACAATCTTTGGATTGAATAATGCGTAGCTAAATAATGTGTCATTGGCGTCATGAACATGAATTGCAATCATTTTTTTAGATACATTTATTTGAGGTGCAGCTAAACCTATACCAGGTCGTAAGTCATATTTTTCTGCCAATTCTTCATCTTGACTCATCTGGACATATTCAATCATGCTTTGTAAAATATTTATATCTTCCTTTGATGGAGGCATTGCTACTTCTTCAGCGACTTTCCGAAGTGCAGGATGGCCTTCTCTAATAATGTCTTCCATTTTAATCAAGAATTTTCACTCCTATTTAAATCTTCTAGTTATTTTAGGCTGGTTTCGCATAGATTGTTGCTTTCTGTACTAAGATATAAACAATTAGTGCTCGAGGCAACTTTTCGACTTTTAACATTTTAGGTTTCGGATAATTTTCATCTAATAGCCTTAATAATAATATTAGCAACAATGTTTAAGAAAAGAGCCCTATTTTATTATAGTCTATCAAATACATATGAAATTGTTAACAAAATCAATTATTATTTTGAACTATAATTATGCCTAGTAACAAATATGCACGTATTCGAGGTATCTATTCATGTTAATAGACTACTTTGAACAGATGTGCTCATGTTTATTTTCTTTGTTTATAAAAAACTTTTAAGAAAGCTCGATATATGTAAATTATTCAGTCATTTTCAAGTAGACAAGCTCATAAATATGTATTGTACTAATCGATCATTATTTTTCTTGTACATATTGTCAAATATCATAGATATCATTATAGTAGAAAGTGTTAGGTTGTGAGGGGGATTATTGTGTATAAACAACAGAAAATATTAGGGGTACTCAGTATGCTAGTGGCGTTACTGCTTGGAACAGCCGCTTGTAGTGGTACTAGTCCTGAAGAAAAAATTTACAATACTCTAGAAGAGGTCGTTTCGCTTGAAACTGATTTTGAAGAACAACAAGAGCCTTTGACGGGGTTAGAGCTAAAGGATAAAGAATTATTTGATCAAATTATATCATTAAGTATGGATGATTTTGATCAGATCGTAACCCTTTCTAACGAAGCTCTTAATGTTGTTGCGAAGAGAGAAGAACATCTGAAGAATGAATATGAGAGCATAGAAGCAGGGAAGAAGCATTTCGAAACAATTCTGTCAATTACTGATAGCATGAAGGATGAAGACTTAAAAAAATCAGCAACAGCTTTATTTGAGTTAATGAACGAACGTTATACTGTATATGAAGATCTTCACCAACGGTATGTTCAATCACTGTCATTAGATAAAGAACTATATGAAATGCTTCAAATTGAGGATTTACCATTAGAACAATTGGAATCTCATATCACGAAAATAAATGAAAGCTATACTAACGTCATGGATACAAATGAAAAATTTAATCAATTGACTAACGAGTTTAATGAATCAAAATTGTCTTTCTATAACAATGCAGGATTTGAGATTGAACATTCAGATGACTCTAATGTGAGTGAATAAAAGAATAAATTTAACTACAAAAAGTGAGGATATTATACCTCGCTTTTTTATTATGGGAAGATTTTTTTGTGAAAATTGCTACTTTTTTTGCGAAGAGTAACAATATGATGCGTTGTACGAAGGTTCATCGGCTTTAAAGTAGAAAAGATACCACGAAAGCTAGTTGTAAACGTGCTTATTTCTAAGTAGGAAAAGCAACAATCAACACAAAAGCTTATTGAAAAGAAAAGTTGCCACAACCGCTAGCTATATATATGTTTTTAACTTAAGTGCAAAAAACAACAATCAATCTAAAAACAGCCTATGGGGAAAATGAAATATATTATAACAGATGGGGTATTTGTAATATAACAGATTGTTTTTTTGAAGAGAAATATAAATGCGGTTAACAATACAATTAACTTGAAAAAACTATGAGCATAGAGATTGACGACTCCTGTTTTGATGGTGTAATATTTTTATGTAATAAAAATTGTATTAATCAATTACTTTGATATGAATGATACAGATTCTATTATCCATATAACCATAAGAAACTTATCTTATTATCTACCCTTAATATGGCTTGTTAAAGTCAAAATTGGATAATCTAATAAGTAAGCCAAAGGGTTCCAAGTTACCACTTATTGTGTAATTACCCTGAAAATAACTAATTGGAGAAGAAAGGAAGAGGTGAAGCAGATGGGAAAAACTACCCAAACTGACACTAAAGAACAACTTTCAAAAGTAGAAGAGCATTTTCAAACACTTCAAATTTTGAATGAAGAAGGCGAAGTTGTAAATGAAGACGCTATGCCTAAGCTATCAGATGACCAATTAAAAGAGTTAATGACAAGAATGGTTTATACACGTATCTTAGATCAACGTTGTATTAGTTTAAATCGTCAAGGTCGTCTAGGATTTTATGCTCCGACTGCAGGTCAAGAAGCTTCCCAGTTGGCTAGTCAGTTTGCTTTAGAAAAAGAAGATTTTATTTTACCTGGATATCGTGATGTGCCACAAATTGTATGGCATGGTTTACCATTATATCAAGCATTTTTATTTTCAAGAGGACATTTTCATGGAAATCAAATGCCTGAAGGAGTAAATGTGATTTCACCGCAAATTATTATCGGTGCACAAATTACTCAATGTGCTGGTGTAGCGCTTGGGATGAAAAAACGTGGTGAAAAAGCAGTAGCAGTTACTTATACAGGTGACGGTGGTGCGAGCCAAGGAGATTTTTATGAAGGTATGAATTTTGCAGGAGCATACAAAGCACCAGCTATTTTCATTGTTCAAAATAATCGATTTGCAATTTCTACGCCAGTGGAAAAACAATCTGCAGCAGGTACTGTTGCTCAGAAGGGTGTAGCGGCTGGAATACCTGGTATTCAAGTTGATGGGATGGATCCTTTAGCTGTTTATGCTGCAGTAAATGAAGCTCGTGAGCGTGCGGTAAACGGTGAAGGACCAACATTGATCGAAACCTTAACATATCGCTATGGCCCTCACACAATGGCTGGAGACGATCCTACTCGTTATCGTTCTACAGAACTTGATGATGAGTGGGAAAAGAAAGATCCACTTGTACGCTTCCGTAAGTTCCTAGAAAGCAAAGGCTTATGGTCTGAAGAACAAGAAAATAATGTAATTGAAAAAGCAAAAGAAGATATAAAAGAAGCAATTAAAAAAGCTGACGAAGCACCTAAACAACAAGTATCAGATTTTATTAATAATATGTTCGAGGAATTACCATACAACTTACAAGAGCAATTGGAAATTTATCAAGAGAAGGAGTCGAAATAAGCGATGGCCCAAATGACATTGATTCAAGCAATCACCGATGCGTTACGTACAGAGTTGCGTAATGACCCTAATGTATTGCTATTTGGAGAAGACGTAGGATTAAACGGTGGGGTTTTCCGTGCTACTGAAGGATTACAAGCAGAATTTGGTGAAGATCGTGTATTTGATACACCTTTAGCTGAATCGGGTATTGGTGGCCTTGCAGTAGGTCTAGGTTTACAAGGTTTCAGACCTGTTCCTGAAATACAATTCTTCGGTTTTGTATATGAGGTTATGGATGCGATATCTGGACAAATGGCTAGAATGAGATATCGTTCTGGAGGACGTTATCATTCGCCAATTACAATACGCTCACCATTTGGTGGAGGAGTGCATACACCTGAGTTACATGCAGACAGCTTAGAAGGATTAATGGCTCAGCAACCAGGATTAAAGGTAGTCATCCCTTCAACTCCATATGACGCGAAAGGTTTATTGATTTCTGCTATCCGTGATAATGATCCAGTTATCTTTTTAGAGCATATGAAATTATATCGTTCATTTAGAGAAGAAGTACCTGAAGAAGAATACACAATTGAAATCGGTAAAGCGGATGTAAAGCGTGAAGGCAGCGACCTATCGATTATCACATATGGTGCAATGGTTCATGAATCTTTAAAAGCTGCAACAGAACTTGAGAAAGAAGGAATTTCAGCAGAAGTAATTGATTTACGTACAGTAAGTCCATTAGATATTCCTACAATTATTTCATCTGTTGAAAAAACTGGGCGTGCAATTGTTGTACAAGAAGCACAAAAACAAGCTGGTATAGCAGCGAATGTAGTAGCGGAAATTAATGATCGTGCTATATTAAGCCTAGAAGCACCAGTATTACGTGTAGCAGCTCCAGATACAGTATATTCGTTCTCTGCAGCTGAACCTATATGGTTACCTAACTTTAAGGACGTTATTGAAACTGCGAAAAAAGTAATGAACTTTTAATTTAAAGTTCCCAAGATAATGACTTTATGCAAAAGGACTAGGAGGTCGACAACATGGCATTTGAATTTAAACTGCCTGATATCGGAGAAGGTATTCACGAAGGTGAAATTGTTAAATGGTTTGTAAATACAGGCGATGAAGTCAATGAAGATGACGTACTGTGTGAAGTACAAAACGATAAAGCTGTAGTTGAAATTCCTTCACCTGTTAAAGGAAAAGTGTTAGAAGTTCTTGTTGAAGAAGGAACGGTTGCTGTTGTAGGTGACACTCTCATTAAATTTGATGCACCAGGATATGAAGGCTTAACATTTAAAGGTCAAGAAGAGGAAGAAAAAGAACCTGAGCAAGTAGAGAGTGTGGAAGAGGTAACTGCAGCAGTTCAAGCGGATATCCCTGAAGTAGATGAAAATCGTCGCGTAATTGCAATGCCGTCAGTTCGTAAATATGCACGAGAAAAAGGCATAGACATTCGTCAAGTAGCTGGTACTGGAAATAACGGGCGTGTACTTAAACAAGATATCGATACGTTTGTAGCTGGTGGAGCTGTACAAGAAACGGAAACAGTAGAGATCGTTGAAGAAATCTCAGCTGTACAAACACCTGTTAAGGAAGAAAAGCCTGCTAAGCAACCAATCCCAGCTGGAGAGTATCCTGAAACTAGAGAAAAAGTAAGTGGAATCCGTAAAGCTATTGCAAAAGCAATGGTAAATTCAAAACATACTGCTCCTCATGTAACATTAATGGATGAAATTGATGTAACTAAGCTTGTAGCACATCGTAAAAAGTTCAAGAGTGTTGCAGCTGATAAAGGTATTAAACTAACATTTTTACCTTATGTCGTAAAAGCTTTAACATCAGCTTTACGTGAGTATCCTGCTCTAAACACATCTATGGATGATGCAACTGATGAAATTATTCATAAGCATTATTACAATATCGGTATTGCAGCTGACACAGAAAAGGGCTTACTTGTCCCAGTAGTTAAAAATGCTGATAGTAAATCTGTGTTTACAATTTCTAATGAAATTAATGAGTTGGCAACAAAAGCTCGTGATGGTAAACTTGCACCTCAAGAAATGAAAGATGCTTCATGTACGATAACGAATATCGGGTCTGCAGGTGGTCAATGGTTCACACCAGTTATTAATCACCCTGAGGTTGCCATTCTGGGCATTGGCCGTATTCAAGAAAAACCAGTTGTTCAAGATGGCGAGATTGTAGTAGCACCTGTCTTAGCATTATCATTAAGCTTTGATCATCGGATGATAGATGGAGCTACTGCTCAATATGCTTTAAATCATATTAAACGTTTATTAAACGATCCTGAATTATTATTAATGGAGGGGTAATCGATGGTAGTAGGAGATTTTCCAATTGAAACAGACACTCTTGTCGTAGGAGCTGGCCCTGGTGGTTATGTAGCAGCAATTAGAGCAGCACAACTAGGGCAAAAAGTAACGATTGTTGAGAAATCTAATCTAGGTGGAGTATGTTTAAACGTTGGTTGTATTCCATCTAAAGCTTTAATAAGTGCAGGGCATCGTTATGAAACTGCATTACATTCTGAAGATATGGGAATTAAAGCTGAGAATGTTACTGTTGACTTCTCAAAAGTACAGGCTTGGAAAGCTGGAATAGTTAAAAAACAAATCGGTGGAGTAGGGACTTTATTAAAAAGTAACAAAGTCGACATCGTTAGTGGAGAAGCTTATTTTGTTGATGCAAATACAGTCCGCGTGATGGATGAAAATTCTGCACAAACTTATAAGTTTAAACATGCAATCATTGCTACGGGTTCACGTCCAATTGAATTACCGACTTTTAAATATAGTAAACGTGTTATTGATTCTACTGGAGCTTTAGCATTGGAAGAAATTCCAAAGTCATTAGTCGTTATCGGTGGAGGATACATCGGTACAGAGCTTGGTACAGCTTATGCTAACTTTGGTACGGATGTAACAATATTAGAAGGTGCGGATGAGATTTTATCTGGCTTTGAAAAACAAATGAGCAGCATTGTAAAGCGTAAACTTAAGAAAAAAGGCGTTGAAATCTTTACGAATGCTTTAGCACAAGGTGTAGAAGAACGTGAAGATGGGGTTACGGTTACTTTTGAAGCAAAAGGTGAAACAAAAACAATTGATGCTGATTACGTGTTAGTAACAGTAGGTCGCCGCCCAAATACCGAGGAGTTAGGTCTTGAACAAGTTGGTGTTGAATTAACTGATCGTGGTGTTATTAAAATTGATAAGCAATGTCGTACATCTGTGGATAATATCTTCGCCATCGGTGATATCGTCGAAGGACCACCGCTTGCACACAAGGCTTCTTATGAAGGAAAAATAGCTGCTGAGGTCATTTCAAACCATCCGTCTGAAATAGACTATCATGGAATTCCAGCAGTTGTATTTTCAGACCCTGAGCTAGCATCAGTTGGTTACTCAGAAAAAGAGGCGAAAGAGAATGGGCTAGAAATTGTAGCTGCTAAATTTCCTTTTGGTGCAAACGGAAGAGCGCAGGCGCTTAATGCAGCTGAAGGTTTCCTAAAGCTCATTACGAGAAAAGAAGATGGGTTAGTGATTGGTGCACAAATTGCTGGTCCAAATGCATCTGATATGATTGCTGAGCTTGGTTTAGCAATTGAAGCAGGAATGACTGCTGAAGATATTGCTATGACAATCCATGCACACCCAACATTAGGAGAAATTACGATGGAAGCTGCAGAGGTTGCCATCGGAAGTCCAATTCACATTTTGAAATAAATTTAAGAATGCTTACGTTACTGATAAACATGTTAGTGATATAACTAAAAAAGATGTCACTGTATAACCTAGGTAACGTAAATACATGTAATAAAAAAAGGCTGTCATGAATATATAATGACAGTCTTTTTTTATTCTTTATTGCCTTCTAAAGCCTCTTTTATCGGATTCATAATCTCATCCTTACTTATATGACCTTCTACTTGTGCAATAATTTCGTTATCGTACATCATCACTAGTGCTGGATATTGGTTAATATTAATATTTATATTAAGTTCTTCTGTTTGTGATGAAATAATGACCATATTTGAAATTTCATGTGGAAATTCTTTTTTCAATTCGAGTAAAGCATCATAGTAATTTATTTCATTTTGCACATTGTTTTCATCTGAGAAAAACATCAACTGTAGATCATCTTTATTTTTTGGGATGCTAGAAGTGTCATTCTGTTGGCAAGATGCAATGAAAATGAATGACAGTAAAAAAAATGTAGAAAGACGCTTCATTATTTGTTCACTTCTTTCAGTCAAAATGAGTGAATGTCTCTTTTGTGATTTGAATCGAAATACTTATAACATGTAGTACTATTTTAGCATGTGAGAGTCTGGGAATAGACTATGTCATCTATTTGTTACAAAAATGAAAAATAGATGTTGCTTGTCTTGCATAAGTATTAAAAAGAGGTTAAGAGAAGGGGAATAATATATGAAGACTTTAACTGTTTTTATGGTCCAATTTATAATATGGAGTGCATACAGTATTATAGAATGGTTGTCTCAGCATGATGGTCGCGTGTCAAAGTCAATATTACTAGCAATATTAATTTATTTTGCATATATAATCGCACAAAAAGCAATGCAGTCTAAAAAGAGAGGTGTAATAATTACGATCATTAGCCTCCCTTTATATTTTTTATGTCGTGAGCTATTCTGGGCTTTTGTTGCTATTTATTGACGTATATTCTTTATCTCGCTTTGATTGATTTCTAGTCAGGTGCTCAACTTCTTCTAACACATCATGTATAGACAATAGTTCAAACAACAACACTGTTTCTTTTGGAAAATGATGATAGTATTTTGTGTGTGTTTCCCCTATTTGTTCTTTACATTTTCTGAAATTTTCATCAAGATCTTTAATTAAGTCGTAATGATCATCAGAAATACGGTGCTTAGGATCCTTCAATATAGTATTTATAGATATAAATGCTTGGTGAAGTTTTTCTTTATCTATATTAGTTACAATACTATAATTTGACAAATGTTGTAAATTTCCGATGTGAAATAGTATTTGTTGCAGCAATGTTAATTTTTTATGTTCAATTTGAAAATCTCTCATTTCTTTCGTAGTATGCCTATGGAACTTCCACTCAGCACGTTGATAGTGACATAGTTGTAAAGTTTTTTCGTAGCTTTTAGTTATAGCTTGAAATTGTTGAACAGTTTGTGTCTTTTTGGTGTTTGTAAGGCCCAAAATATCATGACCAATTACTTCAATTGTTTGAGCTGTCTCTATAAACAGCTTATCAATTGATTTATGTATAATAGGAGAGAATTTTGGCGGTAATATGATCAAGTTTACTAACGTAGATACGAACAATCCAATGGATGTTGTTAGTAGTCTTGTAAAAAAAGCAAGTATAAAATTATCACCTGTCACTGGGATCATTGCAACAGCTGTTAAGGTTGCTACTAAGATGCCATCATCCAGTTTTAATCGATGGCATAATAAAATCGTACTTGTTGCTGCAAGGGCATAGGAAAGAGGATCTTCACCAATAAAAGCCGTAAAAGTTAATGAAAATGCTGCTCCAATAGCTGAAGCTGGGAAGCGAACAACACCTTTTTTAATGGATTCTGCAGCTGTTGGCTCAATTGTAACAATAGCTGTTATAACGGCAAAAATAGCTGGAAGGCTAAGTAGCTCGCATATATAAGCGGTAATAAAAACAGCGAGTCCCGTCTTAAAGACACGTCCCCCAAATATTTTAAATTTATTTACAAATCTTTTCATTTCTTCAAACTCCGTCTCATAGTTTACCTTATTTTGTTAAATTTTTGCTGTTGTCACCACTAAGTTTATACGCGAATATAACTAGTTTCATAGCATGTTTGCTACTTCTAATAAAACCTTTCTTGTTGTATTTATGTAGTAGAAATAGCTATGTAGTTTTTTACATAATTTGTTATTTTTATAATAAGGGCTAAATACGTTTATGACTAACGTTTGGGGTAACTTTTTTCTCTAAAGGCTATAAACATTATTTCATTCATATCAGTTACACAACTATATGTGAAAAAAAGCAAAATATTTTACCAAAAGAGCCTTTTTTATGTCATCATTACAGTTGGGATAAATTGATGAGATACTTGTCAAGTTTACTTGAAAGACCTCACTGGATGTTATCATTAATATTATAATATCAATGGTAAGAAATAAGGTAATCATTTTTATTTTTTTAGAAAAAAAAATATAACTATATTATAATTAATGAGTATTTTTAATAAATGGAGGATTATACGAATGAAAATCATCACAATTGCAATTTTATCGATCCTAGCTGCTTACATAACTGGCTGTAGCCAAGGTGATGTTACTAAGGAAACTGTCGCAATCGACAATGAAGAAGTAAACATCGAGGAGATGACGGAAGTAGAAGATAGTAATTCAACAAACATAAACACTACAACGAAATCTAGTGTGGAAGAGCAATTTAATAACACTGAGGAATTGGAGATAGTAGAATTAGAGCCCCAATATATAATAAACCCGAATCATTGGGGAGTTGAACCAATTGGTGACGCTAATGAAAATGTATTATTATTAACAATTGATGATGCCCCAAATAAATTCAGCTTGCAGATGGCTCATACTTTACAGTCCTTGAATGTAAAAGCGATCTTTTTTGTGAATGGACATTTTATTGATAGTGAAGAAGAACAAGAGGTATTGAAGCAAATATATGAACTCGGCTTTCCGATAGGCAATCATACATGGTCTCATAATAATTTAAGTGAATTATCTGAAGTTGAACAATATGAAGAAATTGTAAAATTAAATGATGCAATAGAAGAAATAACTGGAAAGAGGCCGCAATTTTTTCGAGCTCCATACGGGGTAAATACTGAATACTCAAAACAACTAGTTGCTGAAGAAAATATGGTGTTAATGAATTGGTCATATGGATACGACTTTGACAAAAAATACATGACTGAAGAGTCAATTTTAGATATTATGGTAAATACGCCACTCCTTCGTAACGGTGCGAATTTATTAATGCATGATCGTGAATGGACAAACGATGCGTTAAAGGAAATTGTTATTCAGCTACAAAAGAACGGTTATGACATGGTTGACCCAGTGTTAATCAAAATCAATCCACATACAGATTAAGTTGACTGTTAAGTCACCTTAATTAATCATTATTGACATAATGTTCTTTCGGTTGTAGCTAAGCTCGTATTTTGATAAACTTAACTCTATAGGTAATTAGGTGGGTGGATCCACCTGATTACCTATAAATCTAGCTTACCTAATAAATTCATTTATATTTAGATGTAAATGAGCATGGATATATTAATAATAATAGATCGTTCTGCCGTTAAATAGGTGCAATTCACCAGAAACCTTTTTAGCTAAAAATTTACAAAATTCATTAGCTTTGCCCTTGTCTCCATGTGTGGATTGCTTTAACAAACTTACTTGTATATATTGTTGTTGGCGTACCTCTTTAGAATCCATGTCTTCAATGCTTTCGTTACCTATACCAACAATGATTGATTTATATTGTTTATGTTCAGACTGTAAGTGGAATAAATCATTGTTGCCATCATTAATCTTTGTTATCCTGTAAGGAAACGCTGAATCATCATATTTCCAGTCAAGCTGCTTACCTGTTTTGTTAGTGATCTCTTTATAATATTCAAACAGGTCTTCTACATCATCTAATGTAATATCATGTTTCTTAGATTTTGGCACTAGTTTTATGTATGCGTTGTTTGCCATTCTCTTCACTCCCAATTCTGAATATGCACGTTCGATTACATTCTAGCATTCTCATTGAGATGTTGACAACTTCTTGAACAATTAATCCATGAACTTGTCAAAGGTTTAGAATTGATTTATAATAATATTCTGAATATTATTTTGCTGAAGGAGGTTGTTTATGAACCTATTTGAAAAATTATACGATGAGCAAGAGACGGTTAAGGTACGTTTTGTGGGTTTTACAACAACAGAAACGAGATATGATTTTGGCATCATTTATACAAGTATGTTTTTTGGAAAACCGTTAGTCGTATGTATGCAAACTGGGCGTTCAACCCTTCTAGATCCTAAAGATGTTGAGGATCATGATCATTTACACCATGTCTTCCGCCTAGACTCTAAAGATGAAGCAGCAGACCTCGCTGAATTCTTCAAAGTAAACTTACCTGTATCTCCATTCCAATCCCAATATGAATAGTGCTCATTTAAAAGATGACTTTAATGTCATCTTTTTTTCTTAATGTTATGGCTGTTTTCGCATTGATAGTTGCTTTACGTTCTATCATGTAAGAACGTAAGCATGTAGCGTTCCTTGCATCTTTCCTACTTTATTAAAATCTCCCTTATATTAGTCCAATATTAGTCAAAATAGCCCCTAATTTACGATAAGGGTCCATATTATATAACAGATATTAAAAGTTATAATTATTTTTATGTGACATACTAATTGTGCTTGACTAAATATATGTGACATATTATTATTAAGTTAAATAAAAGATAACGCTTTCAAAAATTCAATTTTGTGCAGTTGTCGAGGTCGTTTGAGTGGTCATAAAACGAAAGGGGTTTGATGAATGGGAACAATCGTATGTCAGTCGTGTAACAGTACAATTGACCATTATGAGGATGAAAAAGTTACGATACTGTATGGAAAAAGTACTGAGTGTTGTTGCGAAGATCACAAAGAGAAATAAAAAACAAGCATGTTCGGTTTTTGGATAGAAAACATTAAAAAAACAGCGTTATTGGGGACACAATTCACATATGAATTGGTGTCTCCTTTTTATTGTTATATAATAGGTATGCAGAATTATGATACGATCTCTACATAAGTTAGATTACTAAATATAAACTTCTATTAAAGTGATATCATTTTCTAAGGTAGTTCGCTTAATGCTAAGCGAACTTACTTTTTGAAAGGAACTAGAATTTTTATGTTAATATAAATTTATAAATTGTGAAATGATTTGCTTATACTATGGGCAGCTTGTTTTTTAATTACAAAAAACAGTAGGAGAAACTAGCATAAAGAGAGGTGGATTTTCTGGATTTACATTATCAAGAGTATGGGGATAAGAATGCTTCATTAATGGTATTTTTGCACGGTGGTGGAGTAAGCAGTTGGATGTGGGAAAAACAAATTCAATACTTCAGTCATTATCATTGCATTACAATAGATTTACCAGAACAAGGGGAAAGTAATTATACAGAAAGCTTTTCAATTCAATTAAGTGCGGAAAAAATAAATGACTTAATAGAAAAATTAGCAAACGGTAAAAAAGTAATTGTTATTGGTTTCTCATTAGGTGCACAAGTAACTATACAAATGTTGAGCATGAATCCGAATTTGATAAATTATGCGGTCATAAATAGCGCATTAGTAAGACCTAATTCATTTGTTAGAAAAATGATTAGACCGTCTATAAAATTAACTTTTCCATTAGTTAAAAATAAATCTTTTTCAAAACTTCAAGCGAAAACATTGTACGTTGGTAAAGAATACTTTGAAACATATTACAAGGAAAGTTCTGAAATGAAATTAGATACACTTATTAGAATACTAGAAGAAAATTTGTCATTTGAAATTCCTAATAATTTTTATAAAGCAACAGGAAAAATATTAGTTTCTGTCGGTGAAAAGGAAAAAACAGTAATGAAAAAATCAGCAGCAGATATAGTTTCAAATAATACAAATTGTAAAGGGATCATTATACCTAACGTCGGTCACGGAATATCCTTGTGGAATCCTAAATTCTTTAATCAAATGATTGAAAAGTGGATACAGGAAGATGCTTTGCCACAAGGTATTATAACAATAAAGTAACAAATGTTTGTTGTGCTAACGTGAGCTTTAGTACAATAAGAATGGTAAACATAATACATTAAAAAGAGGCTGGGACAAAACCCACCTCTGAGATGAAAAAGCCGGTGAAATTTTACAAGAAGTAAAATTTCACCGGCTTTGTTTATTTTGGAATTAAAATAAGGACCACTTCTGATAAAATAAAGTTACCACACCAAATTTCATCGGAAAGAAGGGTCCTTATGTTTAAAAATTATATCA